>DAIQNU010000124.1:0-9421 GCA_036788235.1 Cyclobacteriaceae bacterium | reverse complement strand
CTGTTGATTTGTCCTTTACGCATACTCTTAAATGTGGTTGGCCGTTGGCACAACCCCGGCATAGGGTCTTGTAATGGAAAGTGGTGCGCCAACCAGTGTGTAAAAGATCTCATAGTATATCCACGTTTTATCTAATAGTTTTATAGTTTCTATTAGAAATTTTAAAATCAACGTAGTTTTTCAGGATCAAAACCACAGTGTATTCGTTAACCTTAAAGATTCAGATCAGTTGCTTTTGATAGCGCAAAGATTAATTATATTGTCTTACCAACGTACTCCAGTCTATTCAATAATATCATGAAAATACTTAGTAATCAACAAATTCGTGAAGCTGATGCCTATACTATAGAGCATGAGCCTATTACTTCCATCGATTTGATGGAGCGAGCCTCAAAAGCATTTGTTACTTGGTTTACACAATATTTTACACCTAAAGAAATCATAACTGTAGTATGCGGTACAGGAAACAATGGTGGAGACGGCCTGGCCATTAGCCGGCTATTAAGTGAAAAGGGTTTTGTAGTGAAAACGGTTATTCTCAATGAACAGGCAAAAAGAAGTCAGGATTTCAGCTTGAATCTGAAGCGCCTTTCCCAAATTTCGGAAGTGAATTGGATCAATCAATCTTTCGACTTTACTACAGATTTTCTTGAAAGTACTTTGCTGATCGATGCCATTTTTGGATCAGGGCTTTCAAGAGCTGCAGAGGGTTTGTATGCAGAAATCATTGAAATAATCAACCAAAGTCACTGCACAGTTATTTCTGTCGATATACCCTCAGGGATGTTTACTGATAGTACTTCTAAAAGCATTCCCATGATCGTAGCTGATCATGTGCTTACTTTTCAATCTCCCAAACTTGCTTTTTTCGTCGCAGAAAATTACGCACATATCAAGCAGTGGCATTTGGCAGATATAGGTTTGCATTCTGGTTTTATTGATCAGTTAGCAGTTGATTTTGAATACTTGCAAGCACATGATATTGGTCACAAACTAGTGCCCAGGGGAAAGTTTTCGCATAAAGGAAATTTTGGGCATGTTTTGATGCTGGCAGGCAGCATAGGTAAAATTGGGGCAGCAATGTTGACCTCAAAGGCAATTTTAAGAACTGGCTCAGGATTGCTTACTTGTCACCTACCTGCATGTGGGTATATTGCCATGCAAACTGCCTTGCCCGAAGCCATGGTATCAGTTGATGATAATGAGCATTATCTGAGCGGTATGCCAGACCTCGAACCTTACGATGCCATTGGTGTCGGTCCTGGTCTGGGCACTGCTGTGGAGATCGAACATCTTTTGCAACAATTATTTACCAGTATTAAGTGTCCATTGGTTATAGACGCCGATGCCATCAATGTGTTGGCAAAAAATCAGCTTCTTCGTAAAACGCTGCCTAAAGGTGCAGTGCTTACACCACATCCTGGTGAGTTTAAACGATTGGCAGGATCCTGGGCGAATGATTTTGAGAAACTCGCTCTGCAACGCGATTTTGCCAGACAGCATCAAGTGGTCGTTGTATTAAAAGGAGCTTACACGAGTATCGCCAATACAGACGGCACGCTGTATTTTAACTCGACGGGCAATCCGGGTATGGCCACAGGTGGCAGTGGCGATGTACTTACCGGTATTATCGCCTCCTTACTGGGACAGGGCTATCCTGCTTTGGACGCTGCCTTGATAGGTGTATACTTACATGGGTTGGCAGGCGATCTTGCAGCTGGCGAACAGGGAGAAATATCTTTAATAGCCTCTGATATAGTCGATAAAATTTCTGATGCCTTCAGACAGATCACTTTAATGTAAAAAGAAAATGCTACTACTCAATTTTAAGCTGATTTTTTTAATTATGAGTGATACGTATTGCTTCATACGTGATGCGTAAACCGTAATCCGTGATGAGTATTTAGTTGATTCCGTGATATTGATATGTGAAGATTGTGATACATAACGAATGATCCGTGATGACTTCTCTCTTCCAAGTCGTCAAACAGGAATTTTTGCAGCGAAGCGGAGAAAATATCGGATCTTCGAGGAGAGCGTAATCCGTGATCGGTATTATAGTGATGAGTGATTCCTTGATGTGGTTAAAGGTTAAAGAAATGTAGCTCAGAGCTCAGAGTTGTGAGAAAGTTGAAAGATGTATTTTCTAACTACCTTAACACCTCCCGTGTAACAGATTACACATCACCCATTAAGTCACTTTTGCGCAACTATTTTTGTATGGGGTTGTGCTTTGGGATCATCGACCTTTAAGTTTCCTAAATAATGCTCAAAGGAAATTATGGCCAATTTTTTGTTAATTTGCCTTTGTACGCTTAATAACTAATTGGGAATGAAAAATGTAATAATTGCTGCCTTGGTTGCATGGCTACCGCTAAACGCCATAGCCAATGACTACGAGCAGGTTTTTGAAGAAAAAGCCAGAAAAATAATCCATCAAACTGCCGACAACTATCAGCCTCCATCCGAAAATATCGGGGATCCTGAGAAATATTATTGGCCGCTGGTAATTGCTAGATTTGAAAAATACGGATTGCAAGATAGTGTGGCCAATTTTTGGGTGAACCGTTTTGCCAATAATAGTCCTTTTCATTTTACACTTGTGGGTATGGCAAGAATACTCCATGCCTATGAAAAGGCTCCGTCAATTGCGGAAAACAAAGCATTGATTCTCCAGAAAGTTTTCGACAGAAAAGACAATCACAATGCTTGGACATCAGAAGGTACCGAAAACCATATAAATATGGCACGAACTAGTGGTTATTTGTTTGCATGTAAAGCTGTAAACGATAAAATAGATATACCAGAGGCGGCAATGCGCAAAGAACAAATGGATCAATGGATAAGAGCCTGGTCTCGAAAGCTTTATCAAGTAGGAAATGGTGAATGGCATTCTGGTATTTATCAAGTCTACAATATTATTGGTTGGCTCAATTTATATGACTTTGCTGACGATCCGGAGATTAAATTAATGGCAAAAGCAGTGCTCGATTTTTATGCGACAGAATTGGCTGTTTATTATAGCTATGGATTGCAAGGTGGTCCTGAAATGCGGGGCTCAAATATTGGTTCTGGTGTTCAAGAAGCGACTACATATTTGTGCTGGTTATGGTTTTCCGAACAGCTTAACCCACCTGTGGATATGCAACGAAGTGGTTACATTCAATGTGTACATGCAGCTACCAGTAAATACAGGCCACCAGCCAATGTGGTTGAGTTGGCGTTAAAAGAGCACAAGAATGATCTTGCTTACAAGCTTAGCCGCCCTTCTTATCTGCTGGATAAGCCTTCATTTGTCAAGCAGATTTTTTTTGTAGGGAAAAATTTCACCTTTGGCAGTGCAAGCAGTCCATACGGGGGCTGGACAGGATCAACATATCAAATGATAAACTGGAAGCTGGTTGTTAAGAATGCACAAGAATCGGAGCTTCCCTACGTAGTCGGTGGTAGTGGCCGACTACATAATAATTTCAGTGGAAAGTCAACTGATCCATTTACACAGATTGTGCAACATCGCAATGTATTGATGCAATTATCGCTAATGCCTGAAAATGTAGAGGATATAATAGCACAAGTGAAAGATCTATGTGTGGTTTGGGACTCTCTTTGGCGAAGAGATTTTACTAAACGTTTTCCAAATGCAGGAGAACACCATGCGGTTGTAAACTTTGCTGGAAATCAAAAGGTCAACTCAAATAATGCTTCTTACTTACTAATTCCTAGAACATTTAAAATTAAAAAAGTAAAAAACGCCTGGGTAGCTGATGCCGGCAATACTTGGATTCTTATTCAAAACGTAAGCTCCAATTCTGCAAAAATTCTTGAAGTTGCTCATAAAGATTTTCAGGTGCTTACGGACAGCACCGGCAAAGGCTTGCTATGTGGATTTACTGTGGAGGTAATGGATAAGACAGATTTTCGAAATGAAAGTGAGTTTTATGATTATGTGAATAAAAAAGCCAAAGTGAAAGTCGAATACTTTGATGATCATGCCAGAGTGCCTTATGTGTCGTACAACACCGACAAGATTGAGGGTATATATAATAGCAATGGCACTTTTGAAGAGGCCTTGGTAGACTGGGGCTACGGGCCAGTCGAACCTATGGTGATGCTAAGTGCGCCACCATTTACCCAGCCCAAATGGCCATATGGCGCAGGATTTGGAAGAGTACCAGGTCTAAAAGTCAATGGAAAGTTGTCCACCATGCATGAAGAGTCTTGGCCTTTATTACAAGGGCCTGATGTATTAATGCATCATGGGAAGTTGGCAATTGGAGCTACCGAGAAGATTTATCAGGTAGATTATTCCGGAGAAGTGCCCAAGTTTAGCATAGGCATTGAATAAAAAACCTATGGAAATGCCAATGTATTACAGATTGGCATTTCCATTATCAAAATCCAGAAGTTGAAACTCAACTCTTCTATTTATTCTTCTACCTTCATCTGTTTCATTGCTGGCAATCGGCCTCAACTCACCATAACCTGTGGCGTGAAGACGCTCTTGTTCTATACCTTTGGTACCCAAATACCTTAAAATCGACTTTGCCCTACGATCTGACAAATACTGATTGTACTCTTCAGAGCCCATGCTACAGGTGTGGCCATTAATTTCTATTTGTATATCTTCATTATCAAGGAGTAATTCAGCTACTTTGTTCAACTCAGGAAATGAGACCGGCTTAATTACATCACTATCAAAATCAAATTGAATATTTTTAAGTACAATCGGCTCATTTTTAATAATGGGCTGTAGATAAATATCTTTTACAATTTCTGTACTCTCGGTAAGATGCTTTAGATAAATAGAATCTTCTTTGGGATAGAAACCTTTGGCCTTTGAAATTAGTCTGTAGTCCATATCCTGCGGCAATCTTATTTGATATTTTCCATTCACAGGATCTGAGTAAGTCAACTCTATTTTTTCATTATCTTCAATATTTTCAAATTCGATATCAGCGCCTATTGGCTCATTTGTAGTTGCATTATACACTGTACCTTTTACTATCACCACAATTTTTGGACCCATATATTCAAAAGGTGAGGTAAGCACCGGTTTTTGGTAATAGGGCAGCTTCACTTTGTAAATATCCATGTCTTCGCCATCACCTCTGCTGAAATACGCATATTCATCGTTTTCTGTAAAATTGAAAAACAAATCATCTTCTTTTGAATTGAAGGCCGCGCCCAGGTTCTCTGGCTCTGACCAATTTGTCCAGGTGTCATCCAGTCTCCTAGTGAGATAAATATCGTAACCACCAAATCCGCTAAATCCTCGTGAAGAGAAAAACAAAGTCTTACCATCAGAAGCAAGAAATGGCGCACCTTCTTCGTCAGCAGTGTTGATGGTTGACCCCATGTTTAAGGGCTTAGACCATGTGCCATCCTCAAGCTGGAAGCTAACATATAAATCCCGGTCGCCATGTGAATCTTCACGCTCAACCGACATAATCATCGTTTTTTTGTCATTTCCGAGAAAATAATTTGCTCTTGAGGAATAGTTGTATCCATCTCTGATTTTTAGGTTCACGGGTTTTCCCCAGGTTCCATCCGGTTGTCTCTCACTCATAGACACTCCTTCCATCATGCGTCTTTTGCTATAATAGGCATTGCCCAAAAGTACCAACATCGAATTACCATCAGCAGAAATAGAGCTGATAAAGTTGGGGCCTTTATTATTTAGGGGCTCACCAATGTTTTTCGCCACCATCCATGGACTTTCTTTAGACTCCCGTTCTGAAAACCAGATGTCTTCGTCATCTTTGACACCACCAACATTCTCCGGGTGATTTCTCCGGCTGAAATATAAGGTCATACCATCCGGACTTATCAATGGCCTTAACTCTTTGTACTCAGTATTTATTTCGGGCCCTAAGACTACTGGTAAATAGTCATTATCAATTTCATCGGTAATATTGATGTCCACAGTAATTGGATTCATCGATTCTGATATTCCTATGGCATCAATTCCCAGATAACCGTTTAGCAGTTTCCCATTAAAAACAATTTTCAAAGCGGCTACCTGATAGGATGTTTTATCAATAAAAAATCGAAATAGTCGTCCTTCAATAGGCAGGAAGCTTGGCTGAAATTCATTTAAAAGATACTCTTTTCCAGATGGATCATAGGCATAAATGGCCTGAATACCTCCTGGATTATGTGTTTCTGCAATAGCCACCTGCATTACATGAATAGGATTGCTAAAGCCAACTTTAATAAATTCCTCACTATTTTTTCTTCGTGGTGTCCAGGCATTGGGGCTTAGACCCAGGTTTGGCAAAACATTGGGTTTGCCAAGGACTTGATTTGCGGAATATTGTCTACGTCCAAATTCTGAAGATACTTCAATCACTTTATCCGCCCATTGTACCTCTTGGGCAAAGACCAGATTGGTGATTGTCAATATAAAGGCTGTGAAGAGTGTTTTTATGGTTAATGATTGCATTTTATTATTTTTTAATACCTCACTTTAGGTGGTGCAGGAGTATAAAATCTATAACCCATAGAAAGTTCATAAGAACCAGGTCCGCGGTTATTGTACCGCAGTGAAGTCACGTTCCAGTCGTAACTAAATCCAATTTGAAAATTATTGGTTACAAACTCAAGACTTCCAATAAAGGAATCATTCACTCTATGCCAGGCACCAATTCTGGTGAGTAGGTTTGTGAGTGCGCCAGAAGTTTCAAAAGGCAACATGTATGATAAAAACATGCCGAGATTTGTTTGATTGACCTGATCTTGAAACAGAGTAAGAAAATTGGCTGATATGCTGGCTTTTTCTGAAAGATAGAATACAGAACCACCATGAAACTTGTATAACAAAGGTAATCTATTGCTCAATCCATCTAGAACCGATTCGTCGGGATTGTTTAAATGGGCTACTGCTACCCCAGCATAAAGACTCCGTACAATGCTTTTATTTGAAGCTGGATAATATCGATAAAATGCACCGGTAGTAAAATCCAAAAAAGTACTGTTGTCTAATTGATCCAAATCTGAGGGTGTAACCGAATTGTCAAAACCTATAAATGGATTATACTGCTCGCCCCATCTTAGATTGGTTTTATCGATTCTCTTGTGTATAAATCCCACCTGTAAAGCAAAAGTTAGCCTGCTTGTATACTGCTCACTCATTTGAAGATTGTAAGCAAAGGAGGCATTGCCACCATAGGTTTTTAAATTTTGTGACTCTCCGCTTAGGTCACCATAAAAAGAAGCTCCAAATCCTCCAATATGTCCTGCGGGTCTTCTATGCTTATCGTTGTAGTATGGCACCATCAACGACACCTGATGTGTCGTATAAGGGAACTCCAGACTTCTCCATTGCGATCTGTGCGCAAAATTTAAGTATACATCTTCCTCTTCGCCTACAAGTGCCGGATTGAGGTATACAGCAGAATTATAGAATTGAGAAAATACAGGGTCTTGGGCAAATGAAGAGTTGGTTGAAATAAGAAACATCCCTACCGATAAAAGTATAACCTGCTTATTCATTATTGTTGGGTGTTTGGTTTGTAAAGGAAATCTTTTTACCTGGTTTTTGACCAATTCTTTTGGTGCAAGAGCCAGGTAAAAAGATGTAATTGAAAATACATTCTACCTAACTAATGTTACAGTACCTGCTTTCTCAAACTCGTCTCCTCCAATGAATTTTCCTCTTACAATCCAGGAAAAAACATTCAAGGATTTTTCATCATTATTAGCGGCTCTTCCATCCCATCCATTGAGGTTTGCTTCTGTGAAACTTGAGGTTTCATACATCACTTTTCCCCAGCGGTTAAATATCCTGAATGAAAACTGATCTTCGCTTACATTTTCACCATAAACTTTTACAACTCTATTTTCATCATTCAATGCATCAGGATTGAAAACATTTGGTATGTATAAATTATCAATGATAAATATTTCCACTTCTTCAGTTGTGGTTCCTTCACATCCTTCATCTATTACGGTGAGTTCTATATTGTAAATACCACCATTGCTATACTCATGAAATGCTTGAGAACCGTCTGAGAAATTTCCATCGCCAAAAGTCCAGTTATAAACGTCCATCGACTGATCACCAGCATTAAATGAATAGTTGGTATTGGTGTATAACTTGCCGGCTGGCAATACAATTTCAGGGCTTATTTTTTCTCTTATTTCAATGGTGGTTTCAATAATATCGCTGCCGCAGGCATTTGCGATTTCTGCAAAAATAGTAACTGAGCCGGTTTCATTTTCGCCTGGTTGATAAGTAGCAGCGCTTGTACCTTCTGAAATAAATGAACCTGCTCCATTGCTGCTCCAAGTTACACTGCTAAGATTTATGCTTGTTTCTATGGAAATCTCAATGTCATCGCCATAACAAACGCTTTCTGGTGCCAAAAGACTAGCTTCCAGATTATCTCCAGCATTAACTATTTCAGCACTACCACTAGCCTCATTATCGCATAGTGCATCCGAAACGGAAATTAAAGTATACATCACAGAGTTGCTACCTTCGAAACTAACAATGTTTTCAGTTGAAGTTAAACTCTTTTCTTCGTCTCCTTCAAGGTATACCAAAGTCCATGGACCTTCACCAGTAAAATTCACTTCTATTAATGCAGTTTCATCTCCACATACTTCCCCTCCACCTGAGATTACAGCAGTAGGCAATTCATTTATCTCTACACTAGCACTTCCTTCTATATTTCCTTCGCAATGAGCATCGGACATAGCAACTAATGTGTAATCACCAGCTACATTTGTCTCTATAATATAGTTTTCTATATCTGTACTCACAACTTGTTCTTCGCCATTAACCACATAAGTGAAACTAAATGGGGCTGAGCCTGAAAGTTGAACAGAAAGCTCTGCTAAATCACCTGCGCAGATCACTTCATTACCGCTAAGCATAGCAGTTGGTGTAGCAAGTTTTTCGATTTCATGTGTTTGACCTGCTGCTCCGTTGCAATTTTTATCCGAAAATGAAAGTATTTCCAGAGAACCGGATTGTGTAAATAGTAACTCTAAAGAATTTTCTTCGACAAGGGTATCCTTTTCAACACCAGCATAGCTGTATGTGATACTGAAAGGTGCTTGCCCACTCATATCTAAAGTAACAGCTACTTCTCCGCCATTTTCACATATTTTATTTTCACCAGTAACCGTAAGTTCGGGCTCACTATTGGGTGTAAGCTCTATGGTTTCATCTAAAGTAGCTTCACACAATTCATCTTCTATAAATAATAGAGTAATTGTCTCACCTATTTTGGTACTTATATTCAAAGTTTCTCCTTCAGATCCAGCGGCAGACAACTCCTCTCCTTCGACACTGTATTGCAACTTCCAATCGCCTACACCTCTTATAATAATTGGTACAGTGATTTCAGTGCCAATTGCATCGCAACCATAGCTATAATCTGGATCTAAATTAGCGCTGGTTCCGGCAAGACTTACT
>DAIQNU010000123.1:8311-9422 GCA_036788235.1 Cyclobacteriaceae bacterium | reverse complement strand
CCTGTTGAGCTATTTGTTTTTGTGTATTTATATAGTGATGGCTTGCAATGTAAAAGACCTATCAAAGCCATCGCTTTATGATACCAATACAACTATAGAAAGTGGTTCAAGTTCGGGTATTGTCACTATTCCTGACAATAGTTTTAGCATTACTGTTCCTGATCATGTGGTGACCTTGAATGAAAGACCCTGCATGGATAATGGCATAATGAGCTCATGGCTTAAAGTCCCCATCCTTTACAAAGAGGGCACTGATAAAAGTAAGGTCAAATCCACTAAGACACCTAATTTGGTATATAACTATACCAAGGCAACTATAACTACCCTTGCCGGATCTACCGAAGGTGATAGTGATAAATTTACTTTTCCTTACGATGTGGCTGTTGATCAAGCTGGAAATGTGTATGTGGCTGATGCTGGGAACCATAAAATTAAGAAAGTAACCCCCGCAGGCTTAGTTACTACCTTGGCTGGAAGCGCTCAAGGTGATGGTGATAGGTTTACTTTTCCTGTGGGTTTAGCCCTTGATCAAGCTGGAAATGTATATGTGGCAGATTGGGGTAATCATAAAGTAAAGAAAATAACGCCTTCAGGTCTGGTTACTACGCTAGCCGGAAGCAGCGAAGGCGATGGAGATAAATTTAAGTATCCAACAGGTCTAGCTGTCGATAAGGATGGAAATGTCTATGTATCAGACGGAGGAAATCATAAAATAAAAATGATAACACAAAATGGCGTGGTTACTACCCTGGCAGGCAGTACTAGAGGAGACGGAGATAAATTTAATTTTCCCCGAGGTATAGCCATCGATCAAGAGGGAATCCTACTAGTGGCAGATGAAAGAAATCATAAATTAAAGAAAGTATCCCCATCAGGCAAGGTCACTACTTTTGCTGGTAGTACACAAGGTGATGGAGATAAGTTTAGTTTCCCTTCAGGCATAGCGGTTGATAAGGATGGCTGTGTGTATGTAGCAGATCAGATGAACCATAAAATTAAAAAAGTAACTCCTTTTGGCGAGATCATTACAGTGACTGGGCACAAGCAGAATCATGAAGATAGGCTTTGCTTTCCTTGGGGTGTTGCAATTGATTCAAATGGAAATGTATCT
>DAIQNU010000123.1:0-8301 GCA_036788235.1 Cyclobacteriaceae bacterium | reverse complement strand
TAAATCGAAAATGAAAAGTGGTTATTTAACAGTTGGGGCCTTGCTATTGATTTAAGTGGTAATATCTATGTGGCGAATACGGTAAAAAATGAAATAAAGAAAATCGTATCGGAATAGTCACTCAACTTTCACTTACAATATAAATACTTAAGGGAGTGAACGAATTCAGAATAAGTAATGAAACAAATAGATGTGACCTTACAAAGCGTTGCTGGTTTGATTTTTAATTAGACACATTGATAAAATTGATACTCATGGTAATGGCTAATATTTATGTAATTTATTTTTAAGTATAACCATTTGATTTACAAAAATTTATGTATATTTTAATGCAAGAAATTATGATATCCACTTTTTCCCAAAACAGGTCTCATTTGGTTTTGAGAAGAATCTTTAGAAAAGCTTGGAGAGGTTGCTCTAAGTCGGAAAACCTCCTAATAATAAAAAGATGTTAACAAGTTGAAATGCTCTTCAAGTTTACCATTCATCGCTTATGAAAATATTATCTAGATTATTATTGCTTCAGATTTTTCTAGTATTAAATGGACAAATAGTAGCTTCTAGCGGACGAGCACTTGTATTTGAAAACATGGGTGGTCAAAGGGGGCTCCCCGAGAACATCGTCCTGAGTATACTCCAAGACAAAGAAGGTTTTATTTGGTTTGGAACCAGAGAAGGTTTGTTCAGGTTTGATGGACATACCGCTGCTTCATTTCAACACGATCCTACCAATCCGGAGAATTCCTTACCCTACGATGTGATATTCGACTTGTATGAGGACCACAAAGGAAGGCTTTGGGCGGCAACTGTAATTGGTATTGTCAAGGTGGACAAAATGACGGGGAAAGGAAAGCTTTACCAACCTGCTCCTAATGAGCCTCATAGGCTTAATATCATCAAATCGATCACTGGAGACAGCCATGGTATTATTTGGCTGGGAACCGAGAGTGGTCTAGCTCGCTTTGATCCAGAGACAGAAGTTTTCGAAGTTTTTGCTACTGAAAGAGATGTCAGATTCCCCATAGTTAAGGTGGATGCCAATGATAAAATCTGGGGCATTAAACCTGAAGGGCTTTACTATTTTGACCCCTTAGCACGCCAATTTTATCTGTATCCCATTCTAGACAATAACGGTGGGAAATTAACACCTTCAGCAATGACCATCAATAGCAAAGGAACTATCTGGTTAACTGTTTACAATAAAGGATTGTATAGCATGGATATACAAACTCCTGGCAAATTCAATCCGGTAGCTCTGGACAAAACACTTTCTTCCGGTGAAAACCACTTATTGGAAGTAGATGGTTGCCTTTGGGTCTCCACAGAGAGCGGCCTGGAGCAGATTGATTTATCTGTGCAAATGTTCCCTAAAAAACTTACTAAATTTCAGTCCGACCCAAACTCATATGGGAGTTTGAATTCTAGTATAGTTCATGCCACATATAAAGATAGGACTGGAAACTTATGGATAGGCACCCTCTATGGAGTGAGCAAGGTCAATTTGAATTCTAACCCTTTCCACATACATCAGATTACCCCAACACCCACAACTTCCCATAGAAATGAAAATCAAATACATCAAATTCTGAAAGACCAGCGTGGGGTGCTTTGGTTGGCAGCAGATGATCTGGGCTTATGCCAGTATGATGAGGTGACCGGACAGGTAAAAACTATACCATTCGACCCCGTGAAGCCAACTTTGTCCTACCCAGGGCTGAATTGGCCTATTGTTGAAGACAAATCAGGACAGGTATGGGCAGGGACAGCAACTGAAAAAGCACTATTTCTTTGGGATAGTGATAATGAAGCGTTCATCAGATATCCCTGTGAAATCGGGCCTACTGCAATGACCGTTGCCCCTTCTGGTGAAATTTGGATGGGAAGTGTAATGAATGGCATTGCCTCTTTTGACCCAAAATCAGAATCCTTCACCTATTTTAAGCCTTCTGTAGAAAAAAATGAGCTTCCTGTGGGAACCAGGATTTTTGACATGATGGCAAGTAGATCAGGTGCTATATGGATCGTAGCGGCAGGTATGGGAGCCATCAAACTAGAACCATCCACTGGGAAATTTATCAGATACAACTTATTTGAAGAATCCCACGGACAACGGCTTAATGATATGGCCCCCCTGTGCGTTTTTGAGGATAGCAAAGGCATCATTTGGCTAGGGACCACTCAAGGAGGACTCAATCGGATAGACCCGAATTCTGGTCAGGTATCCTTCTTCACTATAAATGATGGACTGAGCAGTAACAGAGTAACCAGCATCTTGGAAGATGGCTTTGGGTACCTTTGGCTGGGCACAAACAAAGGACTATGTAGGTACGATCCTTCGACCAAAGCTTTTCGAAACTTTGAAAAAAGTGATGGAATACCGACTTCCTATTTTCTTGACAGAAGTGCTTTTGCTAAAAACGGGATACTCTACTTTGGAACTCCACATGGTTTCATCAGTTTCGACCCGCTTGATATCGAGGATGTTAAGCTGGATTTACCAGTTTATATGACTAAAGTTAAAGCGCATGAAAAAGTCCTTTCTTTTCACTCAGATTTTTTGGAAGTACCTTATGAAGCAAATTTTCTTTCCTTCGAATTTACGGCCATCAATTATCACTCACCTGATAAGGTTCACTTTGCCTATCAGTTAGAAGGGATAGATCCTGATTGGGTTTACAGTGGCAATAGGAAGTTTGCAGCGTATTCTCAGTTAAGGCCAGGTAAATATATATTCAAGGTTAAAGCTTCCAATGACAGCCGTACTTGGGGAAATTCCTTTGCCACATTAGAATTTAAAATTTTGCCCCCTTGGTGGCTAACTTGGTGGGCTTATCTTCTGTATGTTATATTGATTCTTATTGGTTTTTATTTTTTAAGGTCTTATTCTGTTCGAAAGGAAAAGCTCAGACATGAACTTGAGCTCAAGCAGATTGAAGCCAAAAAAATGAAGGAGGTTGACCACCTTAAGTCTAGATTTTTTGCCAATATCTCACATGAGTTCAGAACGCCTCTCACTTTGATCTTAGGGCCGCTCAAGAAAATGGAAGAGCTAGCCTACGGCAAGGAGAAGGAAGTTTTCCAAATGATGCTTCGGAATTCACTTCGTCTACAGCACCTCATCAACCAATTGCTGGACCTTTCAAAACTGGAAACCGGAAATATGAAACTCGAAATGAAGCCTGCTGCACTCACTACCTTTCTCAAGGTTTTAGTTCTGTCATTTTCTTCTTTGGCTGAACGCAAACAGGTCAATTATGTGTTGAGGTATCCTACAGATAATCCAATGTTTTATTTTGATGCTGACAAACTGGAGAAAATCATCGTTAACCTGATTTCAAATGCTTTTAAGTTTTCACAACAAGGTGGAGAAATAAAAGTAACAGCCAAATTGCTTCCATTTGAGAAGCCATCCTTGCCCAAGTGGGCACATCAGAAGGGTATGCCTACCACATTGAACATACTTGAGTTTAAGGTGGCAGACAAAGGGGAAGGTATTGCAGCAGACGAACTTGAAAAGATATTTGACAGGTTTTATCAGATAGAATCACTCAATCAAGATAGGGAAGGAACTGGTATTGGGCTATCACTCGTGAAAGAATTGGTAGAGCTGTACGAAGGGGAAATCACAGTAGAAAGTGAATTAGAAAAGGGAACCTGCTTTGTTGTTCATTTGCCCATGCCTAAAGTTGGTCTAGAAGAACTGGCGGTTGTGGACTTGGAGGATAGTAAAGAAATAAACCAACAGGATGTTGGACATTTTTTACTTAATGAAGGTGACAATAGTAATGAAACATTGCAAATGCCCACTGAAGATGAATTGCCAATAGTATTAGTGGTTGAAGACAACCGTGACATACGGCAGTTCATCAAAGAGATTCTTGACCAAAAATACAAAGTTTTGGAGGCCGAAAATGGGGAGGAGGGCTTCGAAATGGCAATACAAACAATCCCAGACCTAATTTTGAGTGATGTGATGATGCCCAGGATCAACGGAGTAGAACTTTGCAAAATCCTAAAGAATGAGGAGAAAACCGCACACATCCCCTTAATCCTACTAACTGCAAAAGCTTCTGGTGATAGCAAAATCGAAGGTCTGGAAACCGGAGCCGATGACTATATCATCAAGCCTTTCGAATCAGATGTACTACTAATCAGGATTAAAAACCTGATCAACAACAGGAAGAAAATGAGGGAGTTTTTCAGTCGGGAAATTCTCTTGCAACCAGCAGCAGTCGCCATCACACCAGTTGATGAAAAATTCCTTTCCCGTATTATGCAAGTCATGGAACAACAGATGGGTAACACTGTGTTTGGTGTGGAAGCCCTGGGAAAGGAAGCCGGTATGAGTCGAACACAACTCCACAGAAAATTAAGGGCTCTAACAGACCTCTCACCTGGAGATATTTTTCGCGTGATGCGGTTGAAAAGGGCAGCGGAACTACTCACTAACAGAGCTGGGAATATTGCGGAAGTGGCACTGATGGTGGGCTTTCAAGATCCTTCTTATTTCACCAAATGCTTCCAAAAACAATTTGGACATAGCCCATCACAAATTTTTAGAGACAACCTCAAGGTTGGTGAATTGGAGTAAATGATATTTTCTAAGTTTTGTGTGTGTTGCTTTGTGGCAGAAGTAATATTACAAAAAGATTTATTTTATGATCTAAGTAAAAACTGAATTCTTATAAGCGAATATAGATTTTGTAGGGCTAAGGAGTTTTTTGAGCTTCTAACTCCTTTTACAGATAAAGCCAAAGACTTCCCTTGACCCGGTTTATTTTGCGTATTTGCCTTCTTAAACATGACTTTTTTCAACAAAGCCTTAGTAAGAACAATTATGGACGCGAATGCCTAGGCATGCGGATTTTATAAATTATGAGATAAAAAATTTGATTTTATTTTTAAAAAATCAGTAAATTGATTTATTATTGAAATATATTATAAATGTAAAGAGTTAATGCCTGCAAAACATAGACATATTGGCATAGACCAGAACCCTGATAGCAAGACCCTCGATGCCAGGTTTAATAAGTCTTATCAATCGAGTGATTTGGAGCGTAAATCGCTTTTAGATTCTCGTTTTGATGGACTTTCTGAAAGCGAAATATGGTCTCAATTCAGGAAAGGAAGCAGAGAAGCCTTCATTTATATGTATTATAAATTTTTTCCTGTTTTGTTCAGCTATGGCCATCAACTTACCACACATACTGAAGTCGTAGAGGACTGTATTCAGGATTTATTTGTAGACCTAAGCAAAAAAAGTGATAACCTTTCAGATACAGACTCTATCAAATTTTACCTGATCAAATCATTTAAGACCAAATACCTGAAGTCAATAAAAAAGGAAGAAAAAATCAAGGATAAAGTGAAATATTATCCCGGATACGAATTTCAATTTACCCTCTCCGACGAAGATAAATTGATTAATACGCAGTTGGATGATGAAAGGATTGCCAAGCTAAACAAAGCATTGGAAGGTCTAACCGGTCGGCAAAGAGAAGCGATCTATTATTTTTATTATGAAAATATGAGTATAGATCAGATAGCGGAGATATTAGAAGTTACCAATCGAAGAACTGTTCAAAATATAATCTACAGAGCCTTGGCGCACATGCGTGAGCACATAGATATATTGCTTGTGTTTTTTATTGCTTTGCGAGCCCATCAATAAAATTTCTAAATATTCGATTTATATTCAATAAGACAGCACATATTGGCTGCCGCTCAAGTTTGGTATCTGGCCTTGTTTTGTAAATCATCGAGAAATATGCAGTTAAATACTTGCCAATTACGCATTAAATGGCTTATTTCTTTAAATAATATACAATATTTATAGGTGCTTATTGTTCGAATTGTAATTAATGTAAAAAACTTTCTAATTGCTTATGTATAATTCCAAGTTTAGAGCTTTATAAGATTGTAAACAAAGAAAAATGGCTGAACGCAATAAACATATAGAAGACCTATTACTCGATGCCTCTTTTGTTGCGTGGGTAAAAAAACCTGATTATGAATCTGATTTGTATTGGACTCAATGGCTTAGCAGATTCCCTGAACGTGAGCAAGAGTTGATGATCGCTAAAGAAGTTGTTCAGAGAATGCGCTTTAAAGTTCGAAAGCCCAGTGAAGAAGATACGCATCATAACTTTAGGAATACGATGCACATACTAGAGCATGATAAAAATAATCAAAACAATAATATTAAAAAGGTAGATTTTTTCTGGCACTTCAATTACTACGCAAAAATCGCTGCGGTCATTTTAGCATTGATCACCTCTTTGGTAGTCGTATATCATATTCATACAAGCAATATTATACTGGTAGACGACAATGAATCTATTGCCAAAATAATTACCAAAAGCACTCCTGTAGTTGTCAAAACGCAAACGCAACTTCCAGACGGCACAATGGTTTGGCTCAATGCAGCTTCATCTCTGAGTTATCCGGATACTTTTGGTGAGTTTAGAGAAGTACATCTTACAGGTGAGGCTTACTTTGAGGTCGTTGAAGATATACATAAACCGTTTATAGTTAAAACAAATTTCTCTGAAGTTCAGGTTTTGGGCACTTCCTTCAATGTCAATGCTTATGGCGAAAATGATTCGGAATTGATATCATTAGAAAGCGGAAAAGTAGAGATTAAAACGAAAAATGAAGAATCATTGAATATTTTATCTCCGGGTCAACAACTTATTTATAGTAAAGCACTAGAAAAAAGTACTGTAACAATATTTAATACTGAAGAAGTTTCAGGTTGGAAAGATGGGCTACTGGTATTTAAAAATGCCACAATGAATCAGATCATTGGTAAACTTGAGCGATGGTATGGAGTAGAAATAGAATTACAAAACAAACCTGCTGATGACTGGCGGGTGAATGGATATTTTCAAGACCAGCCTTTAGATCTGGTGTTGAGTCGATTGTCCTTTTCAAAGGATTTTGAATATGAAATGGAAGGTAAAAAAGTAAAAATCAGGTTTCTATGAATAGATGATACTATATAAAATTAAACCGGTCAATTATGAAGCATAATTGACCGGCTCAAAAGCTTAATCTTCTGATTGCCAAAGTTTGGCGACACCGGCAAAAAGAAGAGATGTTTAATTGTTAAAAACTAAACTTAACAAAGATATGAAATTTAAACTTATACAAGGCATAAAGCTTATGTCAAAATTTGTACTATATGGCATAGTTGCACAGCTATTTCTTCTCGAAATGCTTTTGGCAGATGGCTCTAATGCCCAATCGGTCAAAAGTGTAAAAGAAGTAAATGTTAGCTTGACAGTGAAAAATGTTTCATTGGAGGAAGTATTCAAAAGCGTTGAACAACAAACGGAATTTAGGTTTACCTACGATATTAAAGATGTACGCGCTGTCAATAATGTAAGTATTTCATTAAAAAATGCTTCTGTTTATGATTTGTTGGAGAACCTTGCAAAAGAAAACAGTTTTCACTTTAGGCAGGTCAATAGGGATATTGATGTGAAAAAAGTAGGTCGTCGATCTGCTGCTAAGGAAACAGTTGAGGTGGTTTTGCAGACTATTTCTATTTCAGGCAGAGTATCATCCTCCGACACCCCTGAAGGACTTCCGGGTGTCAACGTGGTTGTAAAAGGTACAGCTCAAGGTACAGTTACTGACATGGATGGTCGCTATACCCTCGATGTACCAGGAAGCGAATCTATTTTAGTATTTAGTTCTGTCGGGTACTTAACAGAGGAAGTCGTAGTAGGTGGCAGATCTGTTTTAGATATGTCACTAACGTTAGATGTCACCGCTTTGGAGGAGATCGTAGTAGTTGGTTATTCAGAGCAAACCAGAGCTTCTCTTACTACAGCTGTTTCTACGGTGAAAGGTAAAGACCTCATTAACCAATCAACCGGCGATGTCAGAAAAGCACTACAAGGTACCGTACCTGGTTTGACCATAGTTGACCAGGGGGGAGCTCCAGGACAGCAAGATGTGCAAATAAGAATTAGGGGTATCTCTTCAGTAAACAATACCAATCCTCTTGTTTTGGTAGATGGAATGGAACAACAGCTTATAAACGTTGATGCCAATGCTATAGAAAGTGTTACAGTACTCAAAGATGCTGCTTCTACAGCAATTTATGGTTCACGTGGTGCCAATGGGGTAATCCTTATTACTACCATTAAAGGTCAGGAAGGCAAGCTAAGGGTGGCTTACAATGGATTTTATGGCACTTCTTTTCCTACCAGAAGACCTGAGGCGATTGATACACGTGGCTATATGGAAATGCAAAACCTCGCTTTTGCCAACTCTCGTAATCCTAACGTGCCT
>DAIQNU010000122.1:6373-9435 GCA_036788235.1 Cyclobacteriaceae bacterium | reverse complement strand
AAGTGGTGCAAATTGTGTAAGCAATCCACGCGAAGTAATAGTAACAGTAACCCCGATACCTGATGCATCGGCGAGTGATGCAACAGTATGCCATGGCGAGTTGACCGATATAGACATTACCAACCCGAATGCAGTATCGGGTACTAATTTCAACTGGACAGTTTTTAGCACGAGTAATGTCTCTGGAGCTAGTGCTGGTACGGGTTCAAAAATAAGTCAGGTATTAACTACCACCGATGGCATAAATCCTGGCAACGTAGTTTATAGAATTACGCCATTTGCAGGAAGCTGTTCTGGAGTGCCAATAGATGTCACAGTAACAGTAAATCCTGCACCACAATTTACAATGCAAAACAACAATGCTGTTATTTGTTCAGGATTGCCAATTGATATAAACTTAAATAGTGCTACCTCTGGAGCCAATATCGAATTGTTATCAGTAACTGCCGGGCCAGATATCACAGGTCAGCAAACTGCCGGAACAATTTTCAATACTTTTCCAGCTAACCTGGCGGATGCCATTGTCAATAGCTCAAATGTGCCTCAAACTTTAGGTTATGAATTTGGCATTTCAGCCAATGGTTGTACCAATTCAACAACCCAAAGCGCAGTTATTACTATTAACCCTCAACCCAATTTATCCATTACCAATTCCACACCTGAAATTTGCGAAGGGCAACCTGTAGATATTCTCTTAAATAGCTCAACAAGCAATGCAATAATAAAGCTTGAAAGTGTCGATTATGGATTAGCCGCCGGTACATTATTACCCGGACAAATTTTTGGTGATGGCAATAGGATCGTTGAATTGATTGATAATACTGCTGCGAATCCAACTACCATTACTTATGAGTTTAGTGTTAGTGCCAATGGATGTACAGATCCAATAAATCAAACCGCAGAAGTTATTCTTAATCCTGCGCCAATTTTTTCTATAACTAATGTAAAGCCCGCTATATGCTCAGGTGATGATGTTGAAATAATTATTAATAGTCCAACAGCAGGAGCGGTAATTTTTTTACATTCAGTTAATTATAATGGCATTGCAGATGGCACATTAAGCGATGGGGATTCATTTAACAATGGTGATGTAATTTCTGAATCATTAACAAATACTACAGATGATCCAATCACTGTAAATTATGTTTTCAGAGTAGAAGCCAATGATTGTATTGATCCTATTCTTAGAAGCGTAAACGTGGTTGTAAACCCGGGATTGACATTTGACGTCACCAATTCAATTGCAGAATTATGTACTGAAAATCAGGTTGATATTTTAATTACAAGTCCAACTGCTGGCGCTATAATTAATTTAAAGCAAGTGAATTATGGTCCTGTTTCAGGTGGATTGGCTGCGGGTCAAACCTTCGTGGATGGCAATAGAATAACAGAAGTACTTGCAAATAATACCAATACTCCCGCTAACGTAGTGTATACTTTTACAATGACAGCAAATAGTTGTGTATTGGATGCAGGTTTAGATAAAACGGCGACTGTGACAGTAAATCCCAGTCCTAGCTTGACTGTCAATAGCTTCAATTCGAATATATGCTCTGGTGACAACGTACAAATTGAGCTTATTTCTCCTACGCAGGATGCTGTAGTTACACTTAATAGTGTAGATTATGGTGCTGCTTCTGGATCACTTACATCAGGAGATACATTTATCAATGGAGATGTTATAACCGAAGAATTAATAAATACGACCAATGCTAATGTATTGGTAACATATACTTTTAGTGTGGCGGCAAATGGCTGTAATAATACAGAGTTAAGAACCATTCAAGTAAATGTTAGACCTGAGCCGGTACTGCAGATAACCAATTCAACTCCGGAAATATGCGAAGGAATACCAGTAGATATTTTGCTTGTAAGCCCGACAGCTGGAGCAGTAATAACATTAACTAATGTACAATATAATGGTGCATCAGGTACACTATTGCCAGGACAAAGCTTTGTTAGTGGAGCAAGGATTACGGAAGTGCCGATGAACGGCGGAGATGATCCCATTGATATTCAATATTTTTTCAACATCAATGCCAATGGTTGCAGTTCTGCATCTGATACCGTTATAGATGTTCGCTTAAAGCCTGCACCTGAATTCACACTCACGAATGATGAACCTGTGATTTGTTCGGGAGAAGCAGTAGATATTAGCTTTTTTAGTACAACAACTAATGCTGCCATCACTTTAGTAGGAGTAGATTATGGGGTGGTTTCGGGCGATGGTGGCTTAATTCCAGGATTTGACTTTGGCAGTAATGGAAGTATAAATGAAGTTTTGACAAACAACTCCAACAATCCAGTTACAGTTACATATTCATTGAGTGTTACTGCCGATTTTTGTGATGATCCCATTATTAAAACAACACAAGTAATTGTTAATCCTGCACCAGTACTTTCTGTAACTAACACTACAACCTCCATTTGTGAACAATCACCGGTAAATATCTTATTAAATAGCCCAACCGCTGGAGCAATTATTCGCCTAGAAAATATAGATTATGCTGCGCTAACTGGAACCTTGAGTGGAGGAGAAACTTTTATTGATGGTAATAGAATTACAGAGACCTTATCAAATCCTACATTTTCAAGTAATACAGCTACTTATACTTTTTCTGTAGCTGCAAATGGTTGTAGTAATCCAATATTTGAAACGGCTGAAGTAATTGTAAATCCGATACCTGATTTCAATGTCACTAATAATAAACCAATCATTTGCTCTGAGGACTTTACAGATATAGATATTTTTAGTAATACCGACAATGCGGAAATTATATTAACTGCAATAACCTATGGAGCGGTTTCTGGAAGTTTAACACCAGGAGATGTTTTTGTTTCTGGTGATAAGATTGATGAGCAGTTAATTAATGCAACCAATGAAGCAATTGAAGTACAGTACTTTTTTGAAGTGAATGCCACTGGTTGTAGCAACCCCGATACACGAAACCTACGGGTCACAGTAAATCCCATACCTACTGTTAGTGCATTGGCACCACCTATATGTAGCGGGACACTCACCAATATTCAAATATCAAATAAGCTTCGGTATAAGCGTTTTG
>DAIQNU010000122.1:0-6363 GCA_036788235.1 Cyclobacteriaceae bacterium | reverse complement strand
AAATATCAAATCCAAATAATGTTCAGTTTACAGGCTTTAGCTGGGAGATAATTGATGTAGATGCTGCTATAAGTGGAGCCACAGTAGGAGAAACAGGATCAGGAAATCAAATTATTAGAGCACTTACGAATAGCAGTAGTTCACCGGCTAGTGTCAGGTTAAGAATTACCCCATCTGCTATTGGATGTATCGGCGATTTTATTGAAGTAGTACAAACAGTTGAACCGGCTAGTGTAGCTTTTGCCGGTACTGACTTAGTAGTTTGTCAGGATTTACCAACTGCTTTACCGATAACGATTGGTGATGCAAGTATTGGTGGAGGCGCTGTCAATATTACATGGTCTATAATTTCTGGTTCCGGCAGCCTAAGTGGTGAAAATACTATTACGCCAAGTTATACACCCGGGACAGGTGAAGTAGGTAACGTAGTACTTCAATTGCTGGCAACCGGAAGTGCAACATGTCCACCAGTAAGCGATCAAGTGGTAATCACTATTAATAGAGCTCCAACTGTAAATGCAGGCGCCGATAGAATCATTTGCGAAGGTTCAAACTTGAGTTTGAATGGTACAATTGGAGGCTCAGCAACCAATGCAACTTGGTCTACCCTGGGTGATGGTACATTTAACTTTTCCGGTAGTTTAAATGCTGTTTATACCCCGGGTGAAAATGATATTTCGCTTGGTTCTGTAGTATTACGACTTACAACTAATGATCCGGATACTGACGGACCCTGTGAGGCAGTTTATGATGAGATGACAGTAACCATAAATCCTATTGCTACTGTTAGTGCTGGCACAGACCAAACAATTTGTGAAGGCGATTTTGTCATTTTGGATGGAAGTATTGATGGTTCAGCAACCTCTGCAATATGGAGTGGGGCTGGGTCATTTAGCAGTACATCAGACTTACAAGCTGAATATACGCCAACAGGTATTGAGATTAGCAACGGCTTTGCCATACTTAGACTTACTACCAATGATCCAGATGGACCTATTGGTCCATGTACGCAGGAATATGACGAGGTAAGAATTAATATTAACCGGTCACCGTTAGTAAATGCAGGCTCTGATATAACTATTTGTGAAAATTCATCAGCGACATTAAATGGTAATATCGGTCAAACGGCCACCTCTGCCATTTGGTCAACTACTGGTGATGGTACTTTTAGCTTTCAAGGTGATCTAAATGCGAGCTATACGCCAGGCTTGAATGACAAAGCCATGAATGGAGTCAAATTATATCTCACCACTAATGATCCTGTGGGACCCTGTGGCCCTGCCATAGATAGTGTTTTCGTCAATATTAATACCCAAGCATTAGCTATTCCTGGAAGTTACAGTCCGATATGTATAGATGGAGAATTGCAGCTTGATGGTGCGGTAGGCGGCACAGCTACTTCAGCAACCTGGTCAGGTGGTTTGGGAACTTTTTCAGATGCAGGTGATCTGAATGCAACCTATACTCCAGATCCATTTGAAGCAGGCACTACCGTTACTTTATTTCTTGAGACGAACAATCCAGCTGGCCCATGTCCGGTTGATGTGAAAAGTACCAATATATTAGTAAACGATTTGCCAACAGTTCGCTTTTTTGGTTTGCAACCTACTTACCAGGAAGATGATGAGCCAGTTAGTTTAGATGGTGTGCCAGAAGGAGGAACGTATTCCGGGCCAGGTATTGGTGGTAGTTTATTTTACCCCAGCATAGCTGGTGAAGGAACCCACACGATCAGCTATACCTATACGGATATAAATGGATGTACCAATTTTTGGGAAAGAAACACTTTTGTATTCCCTCTTCCTGATGTAGAAATCATTGCTCCAAGTAATCTTTGTACAGGCAATAGTGATGTGGTATTACAAGCAAACCCTTCAGGAGGTATTTTTAATGGAACAGGTGTTTATAGAATTGGCAGTACCTATTATTTCAGTCCCAGTACGGCAGGTGCAAATAATCACGAAGTACTTTATACATATACAGATTCTAATGGGGTGACAGTGACTGTGAGTGAAATAGTTAGGGTAGATGCCACACCTATGGTTCATTTTGATGTCTTAAACAATTGTGTGGTCGACGAAATAGGATTTGCCGATGCCTCGAAACCTTTGGTGACAGCTTTTGCTGATG
The DNA here is from genome assembly GCA_036788235.1 of Cyclobacteriaceae bacterium. Classification (GTDB taxonomy): domain Bacteria; phylum Bacteroidota; class Bacteroidia; order Cytophagales; family Cyclobacteriaceae; genus JAFIEV01. Next base: position 4,233 of record DAIQNU010000122.1, on the reverse strand, counting down.
ACGAGGTTGATACCTGGCGTTGGGATTTTGGTGATGCTTCCGTTGAAAACAATGAGCAAAATCCATTTCATTTATATACAACCCCAGCTACTTACAATATCCGGTTAGAAGCTACCACCCGATACGGTTGTACAAGTTTTAGAGATTCAATAGTTGCCATAGGTGGTTTGCCAAGTGTAGATTTTACCTTTATGGGCATTGCATTTGGTGATCAAACTAAATTTGAAGACCGTACCGTTTTTAATGAAGGACCGCCAAGTTTTGTTTCTTCCCTGAACTGGGATTTTGATGATGGAACCGTTATTGGAGGTTCTTCGGCTGTATTCAGTGTAGTAAACCATCAATATCTGGATAGTGGCAGATTCGATGTGAGACTCAATGTTGTTAGTAATTTTGGTTGTGTAGGTGAAGTTACGAAACCAGTATTCATTATTCCTTCTATTCAATCTTACCCATACAGCCAGGATTTTGAAAGTGAATCGGGCTGGGTGGTTGAAGGCGTAAATTCTTCCTGGGAACTTGGACAACCCGCTGGAACCGTAATTGACAGAGCTTATGATGGCCAAAATTCCTGGGTTACAAGACTTAATGGAGAGTACAATGCATCCGAAAAATCTTATATAAATACTCCATCTTTTGATTTAACCAGTTTGCAGCGACCAATGTTGAGTATGGCTATTTGGACGCATACGCAGGTTGGTTTTGATGGCGCTATTATTCAGTTTAGCTTAGATGGATGTGAAGAATGGCAAAATCTTGGAAATGTAGATGAAGGTATAGGATTGAATTGGTACACTGAAAAAGGATTGATTGGCAGACCTGGTGAAGATGCTAATGAAGGATCGAATGGCTGGAGTGGTGTTCAAGATGGCTGGAAAGTAGCCAGGTATCCTTTAGATGAGATTAAAGATCAAACAGCGGTTCGTTTCAGAATTGCTTTTGGGAGCGATGCCACTAACCCGCCAGAATCTGATTTCAATGGCTTTGCTTTTGATGCATTCTGGATTGGAGAACGCGAAAAACTAGTAATGGTAGAGCATTTTACCAATTTGTTTAGTTTGTCTAGCAACAATTCCAATCAGACAGTGAATAATGTATTGCAAGCCAGGCCAAATGACGCTATTTCATTGCAATACCATATTAGCTCACCCAGGCCAGATCCGATCTTTATTGATAATATTAATCCATCAAACACACGTGGAAGTATTTACAATTTAACACAATCACCACGGACAGTTCTCGACGGACTAACCTTTTATAATTATCAACCTAATGCACTTAATCAAAGGGATTTACTCAATCGCTCCTTGGCCGAGCCTATGTTTGATTTAGAATTAGAATTGATTGAAGAAAGTGCTACCAGTTTAGCCACCGTGCGAGTAACCCTGAGAGCTCGTGCAAATTTTGATGAAGAGGTAGTAGTACATTTGGTTCCTGTAGAAAAAACGGTAATAGATTATTTCTTACAGGCCGGAAACCTCAGAAACGTGGTAAAAGATATGGTGCCGGATCCCGGGGGAAATATTTTTGTCAAAAATTGGATAGCAGGAGATTTCGAGACTTTTGAAGAAACGTGGAGTCTGAACGGACTAAATCTGTACGATTCGACAACCCTGGCTATGGTTGCTTTTGTACAAAATACCCGAAATGAAACAACGCGAGAAATTTACCAATCAGCAGTAATCGATTTGCCAATTAAATATCCAGACAGGGTCACATCATTGCCTGATATGATCTATTCAGATGCCTTTAAGGATGTTAGGCTATACCCCAACCCTGTTAAAGACATTTTTAATGTACAGTTTTCTGAAATACTTCATAAGGATCTTGATTGGCAGATAGTCGATATGAAAGGTGTTGCAACCCATAAGGGTAGAATAAATGCCGGATTTGATCGCTATGAGTTTAGCACGGATCAGCTCTCTGAAGGCGTTCACAATATTATTTTTTCCAACGGACAGGATATTTTGTTGGTTAAGAAAATGGTTGTCATAAAAGACTGGTAGATTGTAATTGGAGGATGGGCTAAAGCCACATCCCTCTTGATGGCTTTGTATTGCTTTATCTATCGCAAAGGATTGACGGGCAATCGAAATGTTATAAGGCAACAGAAAGGGATGAAGGGCAACCACAAGATTTGCCCCTGTGGTGTGTAATGAATTAAGAAAACAATTGGCTTGCTCAAATGCTTTTAATGAAAATTAAATGAAAGCTTATGTTTGGTCTCTTTAAGAAAAAAACCGAGGTTGAAATACTTCAAGCACAATACAAAAAACTTTTGGACGAATCCTACAAATTGTCCCACTCGGATAGAAGGAATTCAGATATTAAACGTGCTGAGGCGGAATCTATCATGGATAAAATTGTAGCTCTTAAAGAAAAAGGATAATAATATTTTTTTTGAATTACTGCTGACAGAGATTATTTATTGCAATATCCATGCTGTCAATATGTAGCCAACTATCGCCAAGCCTGCCGCAAGTAGGGCATAAGGTAGCTGGGTGCGAACGTGGTCTATGTGATTTGTATCTGTAGCCATGGTGCTAATGATGGTGGTATCAGAAATGGGTGAACAATGGTCTCCGAAAACTCCACCACCCATAAGGGCAGCAAGGCATAAAGTCATATCCGCACCGGTTTCCTGACACATCGGTACTGCAATTGGCATCATGACTGCAAATGTACCAAAGGATGTACCTGTAGCAAATGCTGTAGCTCCACTCAATACAAATATAATGGATGGTAAAATTATTGGGGATAGAAATCCACTTGTTAGATTTGCCAGATACTGACCCGTCCCCAAGGTTTTACAAATATCACCCATTGCAAAAGCCAATATCATAAGAATGGCGAGAGGCGTGAATTCCTTTATTCCATCTAGAGCATTTTCTACTAACTCTTTGGTTCTCATAATGCCCTGTGCCCTATATAAAATAGCAGCAAAAAAGATAGCTGATACGATAGCATATAAAACAGCGGTAGAACCTGAAGCAGCACCCAAGGCCTCCAATAAATTCGCCCCAAGATTGTTTTGCCCTCCTTGCCAGCCACTCATTATCAATACAACTGGCAGCACTACCAACATGACAATCAAAGGCAAAATCATGTTGATGGCATTGGCTTTGATTGAACTTTTTGATTCGATTCCACTAATCGTTGACTCAAAATCTTGCTTAAGCTTTGCATTTTCTACAAAACTTCGCATAGGATTAATTTCTTTTCTTAAAAAAATGGTGTTCAATAGTATAAGGATCGCAAAAATGGCATAAAAATTAAACGGAATCGTGCTTATCAATAGCGTGAAAGGCGATTCAATCCCCTGACTTACCATTAAAGCCATCAAAAACGCACCCCAGGCATTAAATGGTAGGAGAATAGAAGATGGAGCAGAACCAGAGTCAGCTATGTAAGCCAGTTTTTCTTTGGCAATATTATACTTTCTGAACAAAGGAAGAAAAATGGCTCCTACAACCAAAATAGATATGCTTGATTCGATAAACAAAACGAGACCAGTAACTAAGGCAAGAAATTGAAGTTTTTGTGTTTTAACTCCCTGACTGCTCACCAGAGCCTTTTCTGCAATTGAAATAAATCCACTGACACCACCCGAAATGGTAAAAAACCTTATTAGCGCGCCTATCAATGCACAGAAAATAATAGTTTTGGTATTGCCAGCCGAGCTAAAGACATCTACTATACTTTCTATAGTTTGGCTTATGCTTCCGAACAGATTAAAGCCACTTACCACAAACCAACCAAACCAAATACCACCAATTAATGCGAGGTAAACCTGATTGGTTTTTACTGCCAAAAAAATAGCGACCAAGGGTGGAAGTACAGACCAAAACTCAAACATCTTAAAAATTATTTATGACAAGTATATAAAGACATAATTACCTTTTTTTAGAATCAAATAATTCAGGCATAAATTTGCCAGGAAATTCATTTATTTCGTTAAATTGTCGTCTAACAAATGTAAAGTATTTATGTTAATATCGTAATCGACTCACAATTTTGATTGCATATTTTTAATTAATTAGGTTTATGAATGTGAAAATAGCTTCCAGCTTTGTTTTTTTTGTTTATCTGTTTTGCTTGAATTCGTGTAGTCCTGTGCTTACAAATCAACAGGAAGGATTGGATGAAATTATTTCTACAATAAAAAGCGAATATGCCCTCGATACCCGATTGGTAGTTTTTGATGTAAAGGCAGATGTTGATATTTATAACAAA
>DAIQNU010000121.1:0-9462 GCA_036788235.1 Cyclobacteriaceae bacterium | reverse complement strand
ACATGATGGCTCGTGGAGACACGAATCATGGCAATGCAATCCACTTTCCCTGCAGTAAGCCCATATCAAAACCCCATTATTTCTTCCGTTAAATAGCAGTGACATGCTAAAAGCCTGATTATTCTGTCATTAAATTATATATCCCTTTTTCTCAACTTCAACTGGTTTGTATCCAATGTATCTTCCATTTTTTCCAATCAATAGTTATTTTTCCTAGTCAATTCTACAAATAAACTTTGAGTCGATTTGCTGAATATTTTTTTGTTTAACTATTCGCTTTATAATTAGTAATAACCACATTGGTTCAAAGATTTTTTTACTAAATTCGCGGCTGATTAAACTACGGTTTTAAACAGTATTATGGCAGTTGGAGAAAATGAAAATATATTCCCTATAAACATAGAGGATGAAATGCGAGGAGCCTACATCGATTATTCGATGTCGGTTATTGTATCAAGAGCTTTGCCTGATGTGCGTGATGGATTGAAACCAGTGCACAGAAGGGTATTATTTGGAATGCTTGATCTTGGATTGAGTTATAATAAAGCACATAAAAAATCAGCAAGAATAGTAGGGGAGGTTTTAGGTAAATACCACCCACATGGCGACTCATCAGTATACGATGCCATGGTGCGTATGGCACAAGATTGGTCATTGCGCTACCCCTTAGTAGATGGTCAGGGTAACTTCGGATCTATTGATGGCGATCCGCCCGCTGCCATGCGTTATACCGAGGCTAGGCTTAGAAGGATTTCTGATGAATTATTGAACGACATCAATAAAAATACCGTTGATTTTCAGTCGAATTTTGATGATTCTACTAAAGAGCCAACTGTACTACCAGCGAATCTCCCTAATTTATTGCTCAATGGAGCTTCTGGTATAGCAGTAGGTATGGCTACCAATATGCCTCCACATAACTTAAATGAGGTAATTGATGGCATCGTTGCTTATATTGAAAATCCTGATATAACTATTCAGGAGCTTATAAAATTTGTAAAAGCCCCCGACTTTCCGACTGGTGCTCTTATTTATGGATATCAGGGTATCAAAGATGCTTTCGAAACGGGTCGTGGTCGTGTGGTAATGCGTGCTAAAGCTACTTTTGACACATCCAAAACAGGCAAAGATCAAATTATCGTAACTGAAATACCATACATGGTCAATAAGGCTATGATGATTGAGAAAACTGCCGCACTGGTCAATGACAAAAAAATCGAGGGCATTTCAGACATACGCGATGAGTCAGACAGGAATGGACTCCGTATAGTGTATGACCTTAAGAAAGATGCTATTCCGAACATTGTTCTAAACAATCTATTTAAATACACACAGCTTCAAAGCTCATTTGGTGTAAATAATGTGGCCTTGGTAAAAGGGAAACCACAAACACTAAATTTAAAGCAGCTCATTCAATATTTTGTTGAGCATCGTCACGAAGTAATCGTTCGTCGAACACAGTACGAGTTGGCTGAAGCCGAAAAGCGTGCACACGTATTGGAAGGCTATCTTATAGCACTCGATCATCTTGATGAAGTGATAGCCTTGATCAGAAAGTCTCGCGATCCTGAAGAAGCCCGTGTAGGCTTAATGACCGCTTTTGATCTTAGCGAAATACAGGCCAGAGCTATTTTGGACATGCGTCTGCAACGTCTTACAGGACTAGAGCGTGATAAAATCCAGAAAGAATACGATGAGATCATTCAAATGATCATCAAATACAAAGATATTCTGGCAAGGGTTGAGTTAAGAATGGAAATAATCAAAGAAGAGCTTTTGCATGTTAAAGAGCGATTTGGCGATGAAAGAAGGACCGAAATTGTACATAGCTCTGATGATATAGGGATCGAAGAATTGATTCCTGACGAACCCATGGCCATTACCGTTTCCAATCAGGGATACATTAAACGTACTTCTATGATTGAGTTTAGAACCCAGGGACGTGGTGGTACCGGGAGCAGAGGGGCTTCATCCAAGACAGATGACTTTACAGAGCACCTTTTCGTAGCCAGTACACATAGTTATCTTCTTATTTTCACTGATTTTGGCAAGCTTTTCTGGCTAAAAGTATATGAAGTTCCGGAAGCAGGTAAAACAGCCAAGGGTCGTCCATTACAAAATCTTATTAACATTGAGTCTGGAGATAAGGTACGTGCAGTTATAAATGTGAAAGGGTTGAACGACAAGGAATATGTGAATAACAATTTCATAATAATGTGTACCGAAAAAGGCACCATTAAAAAGACTTCTTTGGAAGCATATTCGAGACCAAGACAAAATGGAATAAACGCTATAAGTGTTAATGAAGGTGATAGATTATTGTCAGCCAGCTTGACCAATGGAAATAATCATATTATAATAGCGTTAAAATCAGGACGAGCCATACATTTTGATGAGGTTAAGGTTCGACCAATGGGGCGTACAGCAACAGGTGTAAGAGGTATATCACTAGAAGATTCATCAGATTCTGTTGTTGGTATGGTTTGTGTTGAAAGAGCTGATACTCAGCTTCTGGTAGTTTCGGAAAAAGGATTTGGCAAAAGGTCATCCATTGATGATTATCGCATTACCAATAGAGGTGGTAAAGGTGTAAAAACAATTAATATCACAGAAAAAACCGGATATTTGGTAGCAATTAAAGAGGTTACCGATGAGGATGATCTAATGATTATCACCAAATCGGGTATCATAATTAGGATGCGGGTTGATGATCTGCGTGTTATGGGACGTAATACGCAAGGTGTCAAGCTAATTCGATTAAGTGATCAGGATGAAATTTCGTCGATTCAAACAGTAGCTCAAATAGTTGAACCTGAATCAGAACAGTCTGATGAGGATATTGAAACAAATACTGAAACTAATGAAGATAACACTGGAAGCAATGATGTGCCTGGTGATGAAGTATAATTAACCTGTGAATTTATAAATTTTTTAAAAAAGTTTTTTAACTGAAATGTTAGTTTTATGAAAATGAGAAACATAATCCTGGTAGTTTCTATTTTAATGGCATCCAATGGATGGGTTTTTAGCCAATATAGTCCTAAAGGGAAAGTTCCCAGAGCTGAGTCGATGCTTACGCAAGGGAAACTGGATAACGCCAAGGCCGAAATAGATTTAGCGTTTGAAGAAAATGCAAAAGGAAAAGTGCTTACCGATGGTAAAGCATGGTACAACAGAGGCCGTATTTACAAGGCTATTTACATGGACGAAGGTGAGTTTAAAGAACTTGATCCTAATGCCTTGGACGTTGCCATTGAGTCCTTCCTAAAAGTTCGTGAACTCGAAAAGGAAACCTCAATCTGGGTAGTATATTCCGATCAAGAAATGGCTCAGTTGTATAGCGTAGTCATCAATGAAGGTGCTGAAGCCTATCAAGAAGATGAATATGAATTGGCCTATCAAGCTTTTACCAATGCCTTAAAAATAACTCCAAATGACACCATAGCTCTATTGTATGGTGGAACAGCAGCACAAATGGCCGATATGTGGGACGAAGCTTTGGATAGTTATGAGACTTTGAGTAAAACAGAAGCAAGTGGAATGGATGATGTATATAAAACCTTAATTTATATATATCGCGCTAAAAAGGAGGATAACGAAAAGGCTTTGGAAGTAATAAACAGAGCTATAAAGCAATACCCAAAAGATGATGCTTTTCAGCAAGAAAAAGTTGCGGTTCTTATTTCGATGGAAAAGACTGAAGATGCAAGAGATGCATTATCAGAAGCAATCAAAGAAAGCCCAGATGATCCAGTCCTTTATTATCAGTTAGGGTACCTTTATTATTATGAAGAGAAACCTGATGAAGCTTATGAAAACTTTAAAAAGGCTGTTGAATTAAATCCAGAATACTATGAAGCAAACTTTTATGCAGGTATTCAACATTTTAATAAAGCAGCAGAAGTTTTGAAAGAGCTTAACAACTTGCCCATGAAGGAGTACAATATGAAAATTGACGACTACTACGAAAGGGCAAAAGGACACTTTGAAAATGCATTGCCTTTTCTTGAAAAGGCATATGAGCTTAAATCAGATGATTTGAGTTTGATGGAAACATTGGAATCGGTTTATGTACGTTTGAAAATGGACGACAAAGCCAGTGAAATTGGAGCTAAAATCTCTGCAATTACCGGAGATACAGATGAAGAATAAATAATCATTAAGTTTTATTACGATCTCAGGAGGCTTTCCCATATGGGTAGGCCTCTTTTTTTTGCCTTTTAACAATCCTTTATAAGTGTTAAGGTAAAGAATAAACCGTTTATGAAAGATGTCAGTAATTCAAAGGAAATAAATAGACTATTCCGTAATTTTTGTCAAAATAAATGCATTAACCATGAATTATTCTTCTTATTATCGATTGTGCTGTTTTTCATTAACCTTCTTGTTGTTCCCCTTAGCACATAGCCAGTCTTCCATGGATGCTTTGATGTTGCGTTTTCCAGATGTTAGCGATTCTGATATTGTTTTTGTTTATGCAGAAGACATCTGGATCGTTTCAAAGCAGGGTGGCATTGCTCGAAGACTCAGCTCGGCTAAAGGAATGGAAACATTCCCTAAATTCTCACCCGATGGCCAACAAATTGCATTTAGCGGTAATTACGAAGGAAATACTGATGTATACGTGATGTCAGCTAAAGGTGGTTCGGCAAAGCGATTGACGCATCATCCTGGCGATGAACGTATGATCGACTGGTATCCTGACGGCCAGCATATTTTATTTGCATCGGGCATGGAAAGCTACAGCAATCGCTTCAATCAATTCTATAAACAATCTATTGTTGGTGGCATGCCTCAAAAACTACCTCTGGCTTATGCTGAATTTGGATCCTTTAATCCAGCAGGCAACAAACTGGCCTATCAATATCTAAACAACGAATTTAGAACCTGGAAACGATATCAGGGAGGCACAGCAAGCCAAATTTGGATTCATGATTTTTCAGAAGGGATTTCTAAGAAAATTACAGATTATATGGGCGATGATGCCTTACCAATGTGGCTTGGGGATAATGTTTATTTTATTTCCACAAGAGGAGATGATCACAGAATGAATATTTGGGCTTACAATACCAAAAATGAGAACTTCACTCAATTAACGCATTTCAAAGAATATGACGTAAAATTCCCATCAATTGGCTTGAACGAAATTGTTTTTGAGAATGGAGGTAAACTATTTCTCTTGTCTTTAGCCGATGGAAAATTGAATGAAGTGAAAATAGATGTGCCTTCAGAGCAATTGCAGGTGCGCCCTGGTTTTAAGAAAGTACATAAATCCATTAATAATTTTGGGATTTCACCTACAGGTCAGCGAGCTTTTTTTGAAGCACGTGGCGATATTTTTACAGTGCCCAAAGAACATGGTAGTATTAGGAATATCACTCAGACTTCTGGAGTTGCTGAAAGGTATCCAAGTTGGTCGCCAGATGGTAAGTATATAGCTTATTTTGCTGATATAGATGGAGAATATGCCCTATATCTAAGACCATCCGATGGAAAAGGTACAGCTCGCAAAATCACCAAATCCGAACCAGGTTTCAGGTATTATCCTAAATGGTCGCCTGACAATCTTAATATTGCATATAGCAATAAAACAGGAAGTATTTTTATTGTAGATGTTGTAACGGCCTCTATTCAGAAAGTGGATCGCAATATCTATATGCAGCAAAGTGATTATTCTTGGTCGCCCGATAGTCGATGGCTGGTGTATTCGAAGAACAAATCTTTTAGCAATCGAAGTATACATGTATACAATCTGGAACAGAAAAAAGCATCTCAGCTAACATCAGGTTTTTATGATGATAGAAATCCAGTATTTAGTCAGGATGGCAAATACTTGTTTTACCATACCAATCGGCATTTTAGCCCCGTATATGGTGATTTTGATGCTACATGGATTTACCCCAATGCTACAAATATAGCTGTAGCTAATGTATCGGCTAGCGATGCTTATCTATTTGCCAGCAAAAGTGACGAAGAAAATATAGCACCTGAAATTACCCGTGATTCATTGGAAAGGTTAAAGCAATCAGATAAAAAAGGCAAACTGGCAAAAGAAAACGCCGATAAAGATAAAGAAGCAATAAAGGTAAATTTAGACTTGGATGGTTTTGAATTAAGAGCCCGGTTAATGCCTTTGAAAAATGGAAATTATGGTGCCTTGTCAACTGTTGAAGATAAATTGATATATCTCAAATTTCCTGATGCAGGCAGTCCATCAGGACAGCGCGAGGGTAAGCTTGGTTATTATGATTTGAAAAAACAGGAGGAAAAGGAGATTATTTCGGGTGTCAACGCCTATCAGGTATCAGCCGATGGTAAAAAACTTATTTATAAAAGCGGGGATCACTACGCCATCATTGATGTAGATAAAGATAAAAAGAAGGATGAAGGCAAACTTGACATGTCAGATATGACAGTCAAAGTAGACATAAGGAAAGAATGGAATCAGATATTTATGGATGCCTGGCGATTGCAGCGAGATTTCTTTTATGATCCTGAAATGCACAAGGTAAACTGGGAGCAGCAAAGGGATAGATATCAAAAAATGATACAGCATGCGGTAAGTCGGCAAGATTTGAATTATATAATAGGTGAAATGGTTGCCGAACTTAACGTGGGACATGCCTATATAAGAGGTGGCGATTTGGAGAGTCCTGAAAAAATTGGTGTAGGTTTGTTGGGGGCAGATTTTGAGCTTGACGAGAAAAGTGGATTTTTTAAGATTGCAAAAATCTACCGGGGTGCTGTTTGGGATTTGCAAAACAGATCGCCTTTGGCAGAGCCCGGATTAAATATAAAAGAAGGTGATTTTCTGCTTCGTGTAAATAATGTAGAAATAGATAAGGATAAAGACATCTGGGCGAGCTTTCAGGGGCTTGATAATAAAGTGGTGATTTTGACCATTAATTCCAAACCTACATTGAGTGGTAGTAGAGAGGTACTTGTTAAGACCATCGATAACGAAGCTCGGGCAAGAAATCTGGAATGGATAGAAAACAATCGTAAGAAAGTATTTGAAGCCACAGACGGTCGTATAGGATATATATATGTACCCAATACGGGTATCGAAGGACAAAATGAGTTGGTAAGGATGTTTCAAGGGCAGCATCATATGGAAGGACTCATAATAGATGAGCGTTTTAATAGTGGGGGGCAAATACCAGATCGTTTTGTTGAAATGCTCAATAGACCCTTACGTAATTATTGGGGTAGGAGAGATCATGAAGATTGGCAGACACCATTTATTGCCAATGATGGGCCAAAAGTAATGCTTGCTAACGAATGGGCAGGCAGTGGTGGCGATGCTTTTCCTTACTACTTTAAGCAGTCTGCCGTAGGGCCAGTAGTAGGTAAGCGAACCTGGGGCGGTTTGGTTGGTATTTCTGGCATTCCAGCTTTAATCGATGGCGGCTACTATTCAGCCCCTAATTTTGGCTTTTACAATCTGGAGGGCGAGTGGGACGTAGAAGGATATGGCGTTGATCCCGATTTTGAAATTGAAAATCCTGCCGATGTAGTTTTCGAAGGTAAAGACCCGCAATTAGAAAAAGCTATTGCCTTGATTTTAGAAGCCTTGAACAAAAAAGAGCAAAGGAAAACCAAGCCCGGATATCCCGATAAGCGTGGTTTAGGTAATTAGAAGGCGGTGTTTAACTTTTACAGCCAAATTTGGAGGGTATTGCTTCATTTTAGTTATTCAAATGTTGTTTTAATTACCATTTACAACAAACATGAAAGGTGTAAATGAAGATGGGGTCAAATTATAATGAACATGGGTGAAAACCCGTGGTATTAGAAAAAAATCTGGTTTTAGCGGATTTTTGCTTTTTATGCAAAAATTGTGACAAAACTGCTGCCTGTGAAACTATATTTATTATTACTCAATTTAAAAATATCTGCTAAATTGGAACTTTACAATCAAAATATATGTACATATATTTGTACATAAAATTTAAATATATGCTTACAGCAACATTATCAGATTTTCGAAAAAATATTAAAAGTTATTTGGACAATGTGACCAATAATTTTGAAACACTAATAATTAATAGAGGCAAGGATTCTGGCGTTGTAATTATGTCACTTGATGAATATAATTCACTTTCAACCACCCAGCACGAATTATCATCGAAAAAAAATGAACAAAGACTTGATGCTGCCATCATTAAGTTCAAGTCTGGAGACACCTTTCAAAAAGAACTTTTAGATTAATGAAATACATTTTTGTTGATGAATCTTGGGAGGATTATTTGTATTGGCAGCAAACGGACAAAAAAACATTTAAGCGAATAAATAGCCTGATTAAAGATATTTCAAGAAACCCTTTTGATGGAATTGGAAAACCCGAGCCTTTGAAGCATAAATATCGCGGTTTTTGGTCAAGAAGGATTGATGGAGAACAACGGTTGATATACCGGGTGAAAGACGACGAAATCCACATAGTTAAATGTAGATTTCATTACGATTAGATAGTATTATTGGTAACATAATATTTAAAATCCTGGCTGAGAAGGTCGCTTTTGAAAGGTAAAACGCTACTTCATTCATGGTAATTTGAAGATTTGCGGATTAGATTCAAAAGCAAAAAACACTATGTGTCAAACAGTAACTAGAATCATATTTACACCGATCATTTTAAGAATAATCATCAGTAATATGTATGCATGGCGACCTTACCAAGCAATAAGCATTGCACATTAAAACTTTGTCAGTTAATTACCAGTTATAGACCTGTTGATACTTATGACTTAATAAACAGCTTATGTTGAAAGAGGTGAATCTGAAAAATGTAATAGTGGAAGTGGCGATGATAATTATGCTTTTTAGTATACTATCATGTGCACAGGCTCAGAAGGAAAACAAAAAAGATAATAAAAGAACTACAAATCAAATGATAAATACAGAAAATTTAGAAACAGTAACATTAGGTTCTGGATGCTTTTGGTGCACTGAGGCAATTTTTGAGAATCTGCGAGGTGTGGCAACTGTAGAATCGGGCTATGCTGGCGGGCATGTAGACAATCCAACCTATCGTCAGGTATGTGATGGCACCACAGGACATGCCGAAGTGATTCAGTTGACATTCGATCCTGAGCTTATCACATTTGATGAGATTCTGGAAGTGTTTTGGCAAACCCATGATCCAACCACACTTAATCGTCAGGGTGCAGATGTAGGTACGCAATACCGTTCGGTTGTATTTTATCACAATGAGAAACAGAAAGAACTGGCCGAGAAGTATAAAAAGCAACTGGATGCTGAAGGTGTCTGGTCTGATCCCATTGTAACGGAAATCTCCCCGCTAAGTAATTATTACAAGGCAGAAGACTATCATCAGGAGTATTTTAGGTTAAATGGAAGTCAGCCTTATTGTTCTTTTGTAGTAAGACCCAAAGTGGAAAAATTCAAAAAGATTTTTAAAGACAAGCTGAAATAGTGTTTGGGTAGTGGTATTCTGTTAAA
>DAIQNU010000120.1:0-9546 GCA_036788235.1 Cyclobacteriaceae bacterium | reverse complement strand
AGTATATTTAATACCGGATGCAGCATAATAATTAAAGAGATAATAGTTTTTCCCGTATTTCCTCCATCAACCACATGGGTGTAGAGGTTGCTCCGCAAATTCCTACCGACTGGCCTGGAGCAAACCAGCTCGTATCTAATTCATCGCTATTAGATACAAAGTACGTACTTGCATTTTGATTTTTACATACCTGATACAAAACTTTTCCATTGGACGACTTAGTGCCCGATACAAAAACGATGTTGTCGAACTGGGCGGCAAATTCCCTCAGTTCTTGGTCTCGATTAGAAACCTGCCTGCAAATGGTGTCGTTTGAAACCACCTCTATGCCTGCATCGCGCAGCGTATTAGATATTTCATTAAATTTATCAACACTTTTGGTGGTTTGGCTGTAAAGGGTAAGATTTCTGGGAAGCTTGTCAATGTCTAGTTCCGATAAATCTTGAAATACTACAGCCTTATTGTCTGTTTGACCTAACAAACCCATTACTTCAGCATGACCGTGCTTGCCATAAATATAGATCTGATTCTCTTTTTCGTATGATTTTCTGATGCGATTCTGCAACTTTAATACTACGGGGCAAGAGGCGTCAATAAGCTCCAGGTTGTTGTTGAGTGCCAATTCGTAGGTTGATGGCGGTTCACCATGGGCACGTATCAGAACTTTTTCGTTGGTCAGGCCTTCGAGAAACTTGTGGTCTATTATCTTAAGTCCTTTTTTCTCAAGCCTTTTCACCTCCTCATCGTTGTGCACAATGTCTCCAAGACAATACAAATAGCCTTTTTCATCGAGAATTTCTTCAGCCATATCTATGGCATACACTACCCCAAAGCAGAATCCTGAATTTCTGTCAATTTCTACACTGAGACTTAGCTTGTTATTTGCCTGAACCATAGTTTTTTTCATTAAATGAAATTTAACTTATATCGGAACCACGACTGTATCAAAATCAGCATTTTGTTGGAGTCTGATATTCTGATTCGACGTGTCATAACCTGTTGCACAGGGCTTTTTCTGATTTTATTAAAAAGCATTATATAGTACCGATAAGCTAGGTATACGCCCAGCCTGGCACCATGTGGCAATTGTACGATCCCTTCAAAGGCTTTCTTAAAATCATTTTCAATATCCTGCTCAATGCTGGCTTTAGCGCCGGGATCAAACTGATCGAAACGTACATCTGGAAAATAAATTCTACCTCGGTCTTGGTAATCGCTTTTCAGATCACGCAGGAAGTTTACTTTTTGAAAAGCCGCACCCAAGCTCCTTGCCGATGGTTCAAGCCTTTGGTATTCGGCCTCATCACCATCACAAAATACGCATAAACACATTAACCCGACCACTTCAGCCGATCCATATATATAACGTTCATACTCCGATTTCTGACAACTTTTCAGTGAAAGATCCATTTGCATGCTGTATAAAAAAGCATCGATCAAATCATGTGGAATTGCAAAGCGATTCACAACCCATTGAAAAGAATGTAAAACCGGGTTTAAGCTTATTTTTTCTTCGATAGCTGTGTAAGTATCTTCTTTAAAACGTTGAAGCAGTCGTTCTTTATCATGCTCATGGAATGTATCAACTATTTCGTCGGCGTATCTTACAAAACCATAAATGGCATAAATAGCATCATGGTAGCCTTTACTTAGTGTCTTGATGCCTAAAGTAAATGAAGTGCTATATCGGCTTGTTATCAGCTTGCTGCACTCAAAATTGGTTTTGGTATAAAGATCAGTATAAGGTTTTGTCATATTCACTTTTTAAAATCTTTATGGATCTCATCGGCAACCACTTGCCCGGAAATAAGCGACGGAGGTACGCCAGGACCCGGCACGGTAAGTTGACCTGTATAATACAAGTTTTTAAGATTTTTGTTTTTCAACGAAGGCTTTAAAATGGCTGTTTGCATTAAAGTATTCGCCAAACCATATGCATTGCCTTTGTATGAGTGATAATCGCTCGAAAAATCTTTGTGTGCATAGCTCCTTTTATAAACTACGTGGTTTCTTACATCTTCGCCCAGATAATTTTCCAGTCTTTCCATTACAATATGGTAATACTTCTCTCTAGTTTCTTCCGTATCGTCCAGATTGGTAGCTACAGGTATAAGTACAAATATATTTTCCATGCCTTCAGGAGCTACACTGTTGTCAGTCTTGCTAGGTACACATAAGTAAAACTGTGGTCTGTCGGGCCAGGCAGGATCAGTATAAATTTGCCTGGCATGTTCACCAAAATCTTCATCAAAAAACAATGTATGATGCTCCAACTTACCTATCTTTTTGTTGACACCCAAATAGAATATAAGTGCCGATGGTGCCAGTAATCTCTTATCCCAATATTCATCCGAATAATTGCGAAATTCCTTGGGTAAAAGCTTAGTATCGACATGGTGATAATCAGCACCAGCAACAACTACACTAGCCAAATAGTCTTCGCTTTTGGTTTTAACTTTTTGTATTTTTTTATTGTTTATTTCAAATCCAGTAACTTCAGTGTTATACACAAAATTTACACCTTGCGCCTCGGCCAATGCCACCATTCCCTCAACAACTTTGTACATACCGCCTTTTGGATACCATGTACCCAATTTAATATCTGCATAGTTCATGAGACTGTACAACGCGGGTGTGTTGCTTGCCAAAGCACCTAGAAAAAGAATAGGAAATTCTATTAATTGCAAAAGTCGCTTGTGGGTAAAGAACTTGCGCATGTGTTTGTCGAAAGATGTAAACACATCCATTCGTAGCACATCAATGAGCAACTTTACATTGAGGAATTCAAGCATTGATCTTCCTGGCTTGTAAACCAGTTGATTGATTCCAACTTTGTATTTATAGGAGGCCTGATTAAGAAATTTTGCCAATTGATCTCCACTGCCTTTTTCTATGGACTCGAATATGGATTGTAGTTCGGCAAAATTAGCCGGTAAATCCAAGCTATCGTTTTTACCAAATACGACAGTATATGAAGGATCTAGACGATCCAATGTGTAATAGTCGGAGGGCTTTTTGCCAAACCTTGCAAAGTAAGACTCAAATACGTCTGGCATCCAATACCAACTTGGACCCATGTCGAACGTAAATCCTGACTCTTTGAAAAACCTGGCTCTGCCACCGGGTAATTCATTTTTTTCGAGCACAGTCACTTTGTAGCCCAGGCTCGCCAACGTGGTAGCGGCAGAAATCCCTGAAAAGCCCGAGCCTATTACTATTGCAGACTTTTCAGTCATGAATGATTAATTTATTAATGTATTATTTAAAAGCGTAAGTTTTCAGAACCGCCTTCAATTCTTTTCTGGCTATGTGAATTCTGTTTTTCACTGTACCTATCGGAATGTTGAGCTTGTCAGCAATTTCGTAATATTTGAAACCTCTGAAATGCATCAGAAATGGCACCTTATAAGTATCGTCCAGCTTTTCTATGGCTCGGTTGATGTCCTTCATAGCAAATCCGGTATAAGCTCCATTTTCAATGGCGTTATCTGTGGAGTTAATATAGTGAAGATTATCGGTAGTATCAATAAAAGTATTTCTTCTTACCATTCTTTGGTAATTGGTAATGAATGTATTTTTCATAATGGTATACATCCATGCCTTTAAATTTGTGCCATCTGTGAATTTATCTCTGTTGGTAAATGCCTTCAGGATGGTTTCTTGCATTAAATCGTTTGCATCCTCAACATCTTTTGTAAGTCTAAGCGCGAAGGGCTTAAGTGACGGAGAAAGTTTATCGATCGAGTAACTGAATTCTAGTGCAGTCATGGCTCTATTTGTTTTTTTGTTTAATCAAAGCTACATATTGTTAAACGAAATTACAAGCTTTTGTTTAACTTTTATTTTAATTTATTAAACAAAAAAATTGTAATTCAAAAAATATGCTATAAATAGATGTATATACAATTGTATTACAGCTACTTAAACAATACGTTAATTTTAACTTAACGAGGCATTAAAGCTTGAAATGTCAGGAATGCGACAAACCTAAATAGCTTCTGGGCAATGAATTATTGTTGAATGAAACTTATTCAAGGATTGTAAGACAAGAATTACCTAATCACGCTGGCACTTTGCTCATCAACAAGATCGATGAGGTCTTGCAACTTATTCATAATTTGAACATTTGGAGGGGTATGAATGCCCTGACCTACAACCTGATAGCCTGAAAGCAAGATTTTTGCATCTGCAAAATATTCTGCAATATGATCAATGTATTCCTGCACATCGGTTGCAGTAGGACGTGAGGTAAAAACACTTAGGATGTAATCAGGTCTTTGTGTTTCATAAACTGACTTAAGGTCTTGTAAAGGCAAATTTTGTCCAAGATAGATCACCTTATTGTTACGTGCTTTGATTATGTAGCTCGAAAACAAGAGCCCAATCTCATGTATTTCGTTTTCAGGCAAATAAAGCATGTATTTTTGATTGTATTCAGATGAAGAAACCAGTTGGCCGTCAATTGCTACAATCAACTTTTGTCTTACAAGATTGGAAATAAAATGTTCTTGCGCAGGATTAATAGCACCAGTTTGCCATAGTACACCAATCTTAGTAAAGAAGGGATAAATAATGTTGATCATCGTCCGCTCAAAGCCCAATTGTAAAATGTTTATGGACATGATTTTCTCAAATCTATCCTCATCCATATCAATCATGGCAAGTGTAAGTGCTTGTATTTGTTCAGGATAGCTTAATTTTCGCTCAGTAATGCGCACAACTTCATGCTGCATTTCTTCAAAAGACATTTTACAGATTTTAGAAATTTTATGGCCATTCTCCTTCAGTAACGAAATGTTAAGCACAAGCTTGAGGTCTTCATCATCGTAAAATCGTATGTTAGTATCCGTTCTTTTGGGATTTATGAAATTGTACCTTTGCTCCCAGATCCTCAAAGTATGCGCTTTGATACCTGATAATTGTTCAAGATCCTTAATTGAATATGTGGACACGGTAATTTAAAATTTAAGTTTCAATACTTACAACATGCTAGTTTCCATATTGTTAGTAATTTTGTTTAAAAAAAAATAAAAAAGATTCCACAAGATAAGCAGATTTTTAAATTTTGCGAAATTATCAATTAATTGTCAGGCTTGTTTAAAAATTATCAGATTTAATGCAATAAAAAATACCGTTTGGCTTAAAATTACTAAAATTGCCAAACGATTCTTTGGATTTATTTTTAAGTGCGAGTACAAAAGCTGAAGGATGAGAGCTGTAATAAACCAACCTAGATAATTTTGCAATGGCACATCTACTTGCTGCCAATTCCAAAAATTAAAATAAATTGCCACCGGCTCAATTATCAAATCCATAGCTACCATGAGACTTGCCGCAATCAATGCCCTAATATTTGGATTTTGATGCCACAATGCAGCTATATGCCCTGTTGATATTAAAAGTATCAGCCAATTAACGCCAATCATCAGGGGTGTATCAAATAACTGCGGCCCAAGTACTGGCCCATATGTGTAGGCACCAAATATTTGTCCGGTATTCACGCCCAACGCCTCCACTGTAAAACTCACAATCCAGGCAATCGCAATATAGGCAGCAAATTTTTTTGTCCATTTAATATGCCAATCAATAAGCAAAAAGAGCGTACATAGAAGATTAAATGGCGTAAGTATTAGAAAAAGCGGTTGGGTATAAGGTATTGCCAAGCCAATAATCCCTGCCACATGCATGCTCACTACTAGAAATTGTGCTATCGATTTACGCGTAAGGGGCGTGCGATCCAAGCTACTAGAGGAATAGGTTTTGATCAAAGCTGTAAATTTTTATTGTAATATTGAAGCATAACCCGGATTATGCATTAGAATTTCTATTCCGAACTAAAACTACTTCAAAATCAAACGTTTCGCTGCATTTAACTACATAAATAGAGCGGTGCTATGCCTAAGTCATTAAATACTTGATTTTCTTGTATTTTTAGCTTTCATCGAACTCCAAAGCATAAACAAGGTTTAAAGATAACTAACAATCCGAAAAAATGATTTTATATAATATAACCGTAAGCATAGAAAAGGCGGCTGAGCCGGAATGGTTGCAATGGATTAAGCAAGTATATGTTCCTTCTGTAATGCAATCTGAGCTATTTGAAAGACATAGTGTATATCGATTGTTGAATGAAACCGAAGGTGATGACACTAGCTATGCGCTTCAGTTTTATGCCAAAGACTTGTCAAAACTCGAAGAATATCTTGAACTACACGCTCCAGCCATTTTGGAAGCACATAATACAAGGTATAAATACCGGCATGTGTCATTTATGACCGTTCTTGAAGAGGTGTCTTAAAACTTTTGGAGCTCCGCTCTATCAAGCCAGCAATTGATCCAGGACTCGTCCAAGCGGGCATTTAATGATTTATAATAATCGATGGCTGGTGTATTCCAGTCGAGTACTTGCCAATGTAGTTTTCCGCAATCCTCAGCTTTGGCAACTTCTATCAACCTGGCAAATAACATTTTTCCTACGCCTTTACCCCTGAATTTCTCCGCTACAATCAGATCGTCGAGGTACATACTTCGACCTTTCCAAGTAGAATAGCTAAAGAAATAAAGAGCCATGCCGATAATTATTGAATCGTTTTCAGCCACAAAAAACTCGAAGGCAGGCCGATCGCTAAAGCCTTCCTTTTCCATTAGCTCAATGGTATTTTCAACTTCTTCTAACGACTTTTCGAAAATAGCGAGTTCCTTTACGAGTTCTATTACTTGAGTCAGGTCTTCTTTGCGTCCTTTTCTTACTTTTATCTCCATTTTACTTTTAATCCAATTGTGGAGCTACGCCGAGGTTTTTAAAAGTGAAAGCAAAAATATCAGCGAGTTCCTCTATTTGTTTTGATGTAGGTTTACCAGCACCATGCCCTGCATTGGTTTCTACTCTTATAAGCAAGGGTTTTTTATTCTGTACATTTTGTTGAAGCGTGGCAGCAAACTTGAATGAATGCGCTGGCACTACTCTGTCGTCATGGTCGGCAGTGGTTATCAATGTCGCAGGATATTGCTTTGTAACATCTACATTGTGTACCGGAGAATATTTATACAAGTATTTAAACATGGTTTCGGTACTATCTGCACATCCATAATCGGGTATCCAACCGGCTCCGGCTGTAAACTGATGGTACCTTAGCATATCGAGCACACCCACAGCTGGCAAGGCAACACTAAAAAGTTCCGGCCGTTGCGTCATACAGGCACCTACGAGCAATCCCCCATTTGACCCACCCATTATGGCTAGTCGATCGCTATTCGTATACTGCTCTTGTATCAGGTATTCGGCTGCTGCTATAAAATCGTCAAAAACATTTTGCTTTTGCATTTGCATGCCCGCCTGATGCCATGTTTCGCCAAATTCGCCACCACCACGCAAATTGGCCACTGCATATACACCACCCATGTCGAGCCAAGAAGCTACCCTAACTGTAAAGGCTGGTGTAAGACTAATATTGAAGCCACCATATCCATACAAAAGCACAGGATGCTTGCCATTTAGTTCTAGGTTCTTTCTCCCTACGATAAACATCGGTATTTCAGTGCCGTCTTTTGAAGGGTAAAAAACCTGATTAACTTCATAAAGTTCCGGGTCAAAGGCCATAACGCTTTCTCTGAAAAGTTCAGAGGTACCTTCGTTTATTTGATATCGAAATATAGTGGGAGGAAAGTTGAAGGAGGTAAACGCATAAAAAACTTCAGAGGCAGACTTCTTTCCTTTAAAACCCGAAACTGTACCAATCCCGGGTAGTTCTACTTCTCTAATCAGGTTGCCTTTCAAATCATATTGAAATACTTTAGAGGAAGCATTATTGAGATATGTTACAAAAATATTCTGACCAGCAAAAGAAACCGCCTCTAGTACATCGCTCTTTTCAGGAATCAAGTCTTGCCAATTTTCTACTTGAGGATCAGCCGCATCAACTGTAACTATTCTACCATTGGGCGCTCCTTGATTAGTTTGAATAAAAAGTCGGCTACCTTCAGAGTAAACTATTTGATGATTTTGTTTTGCATCTACATGAATTTGCACGATACTACTATTTTCATTTTGCAAATCTTTCAAATACAATTCCCTCCCACTGGTTCCCTGAGCCGCGGTTATCATCAAATACCTGTTATCGGTCGATACGTTAGCCATTATGTAGCGCCGGGGCGTTTCGGCGCCTCCAAAGATAAGTTCATCCTCTTGTTGCTTAGTACCGAGTTTATGATAATACAATTTATGGAATTGTGTTAATCCCGACAGATCAGATCCTGCCTTTGGCTTATCATAACTGCTGTAAAAAAAGCCTTCGTTTTTATACCAGGCAATGTTTGAAAATTTTATATCGGATAATGTATCACCTTGTAATTGGCCTGATGCTGCATCCATTACCAATAATTTGCGCCAATCTGATCCCCCAATGGAAATTGTGTAAGCCAATAAACTACCGTCTTCAGTGAAATCAATACTTCCCAAAGAAATAGTACCATCAGTGCTAAACGTATTGGGATCAAGAAATAGTCTGGCCTCTGCATCAGGATCGTCTTGTACATAAATAACTGATTGATTTTGCAGGCCATCATTTTTTGTAAAGTAATATTTATCACCTTCTTTGACTGGCACGCCATACCTTTCAAAATTGAACAATTGCTCAATGCGGTTGCGCATTTGTTTTCTATAAGGTATTTCTTTTAAATATGCTTGCGTTACGACATTTTGGGCTTCAACCCAAGCTTTGGTTTCTGCTGAGCGATCATCTTCAAGCCAAAAAAATGGATCTGGCACTTCATGGCCAAAATACTCATGAACCGTATCAGTCTTATTACTAATCGGATATTCCATTTGCGATTCTTTTTTTGAACAGGCTATAGCACCTATACCAATAAATATGATTAAAATGTAGCGTACCATTATAGGTATCATTTAGGAGATAGAAAAAATTATTGGATCATTTCAAATCCGGTGTAGGGCACCAAGACTTTTGGAATTTTTATCCCATCCTTAGTCTGGTTATTTTCCAGTAAGGCTGCCACTATTCGTGGTAAAGCCAACGCACTGCCATTGAGTGTATGCAAGGGCTTTATCTTTTTGTCGGCATCACGATATCTTAGTTTGAGGCGATTTGACTGAAAGTTTTCAAAATTGCTAACAGAAGATACCTCAAGCCATTTTTGCTGAGCCGCAGAATACACCTCCATATCATAAGTCATTGCTGAGGCAAATCCCATGTCTCCACCGCATAATAAAAGCTTGCGGTAAGGGAGTTCCAGCTTTTCGAGTAGGCCTTGAACATGCGCACACATGGTTTCCAATATATCGTAAGAGTCCTCCGGTTTACATACCTGAACGATCTCGATTTTATCGAATTGATGTAGGCGATTGAGTCCGCGCACATGTGCACCCCAAGAGCCTGCTTCACGACGGAAGCAAGGTGTATAACCTGCATTTTTTATGGGTAGTTCGACTTCATTGAGTATGGTGTCCCGGTATAAATTGGTGATGGGCACTTCGGCAGTTGGTATCAAAAACAAATCGCTATCCGTAATACCATACATCATTCCTTC
>DAIQNU010000119.1:7785-9589 GCA_036788235.1 Cyclobacteriaceae bacterium | reverse complement strand
GCAGAAGTACCCCTATCAATTCATTTTGCTTTAGGAACTATTCAAGAGCGCGTGCATGAAATTCAGAAAATATATTCGCGAGATATTGCTTTCAGACAATGTCGGAAATTTCTCAATGAGACCTTTATAGGTCGCAATGTAGAGTTGATTCCTGTTGACTCTACCTCAAAAGCAGTGAAACTGGCTCGAAATGAACCTGGAGCAGCGGCCATTTGCTCACATATAGCTGCGGCAAAATACAACCTTCCTATTTTATTCAACAATATTGAAGATTCCGAAGATAACTTCACGCGCTTTTTGATAGTGGCTAAAGACATGGTCAATCAGCCAGGAGGCCATGATAAAACTACTATTTTGGCCAAAACCTCTGATAAGCCGGGCAGCTTAGTAAGCTTTCTACAGGATTTTCAAGATGCGGGCATCAACCTTACGAAGATTGAAAGTCGACCAGCTAAAAAAGGAAAAACCTTTAAATATTGGTTTTATATTGATTTTGAAGGGCACTTTGCTGATGAAAAAGTAGCACCAGTAATAGAAAAACACAAAAAGGAAATTAAGCTTTTGGGTAGTTATGTTCGCCTTTGCTAGATATTTTTTTTAATGCTCGTGCGCCCTTTCGATCATGCGATAAAACAATAATTGCATTTTCAAATAGGTTTTATGAATGAGTATGAAAATGAGGAAATCCTAAAATTCGTCGATGACAGACTTCACATTTATACTTGTTGAGCCAGCAGTGCCAGGAAATGTAGGGTCAGCAGCACGGGCAATTAAGACCATGGGTTTTAGCGAATTAGTACTTGTAAATCCTTGTGATCACTTGTCAGTAGAAGCGCGTATGCTGGCACATGGAGCCAACGAAATTTTAGAAAATGCTCGTGTAGTTGGCAGTCTTGCCGCAGCCACTAAAGGGCTTGGTTTGGTGGTAGGAACCACCGCCAAAACCAGCAGAAGCGCTAAAAAAGATTATTACACACCCGCTGAAGTAGTGGAACATATAGTAAAAAATGCTACTGCGATCGTGCGAGCAGGTATTGTGTTTGGTCGTGAGGAAAGTGGCTTGAGCAATGATGAGCTTCGGCAATGCGATGTATTGTCAAGCATACCGCTCAAAACGAAATTTCCTTCGCTCAATCTGGCACAATCGGTAATGCTATATGCCTATCATTGCGCACAAGCCCATCTTGAAACGAATGTAAATAGTCAGCCGCAAAGCCCCGAACCTGTCATGGAGCGGTTTCGCCATCAGGCTATTGAATTACTCAAAGATCTTGATTTTAAGGAAGATAGCAACATTTATCATCGCATGATGGAGCGGCTAATGATGGCCGGTGAAGATGATGTGCATTTGATGCTATCCTTTATGGCACGACTACAGGAAAAATTATAGGGAGGGTTGAAATTGCTTATTTCAGTAAATAATGTAAAACCACGATAGCTTAGACTTTTGACCCTCCATTATACAAATAGAAGTTGAGCAATTTGGTGACTTTTAAGCAAGAAAAAGGTTGATAAATTCCTTGTTTCTTAGGGAATAACTTTGGCTTAAAGTCTTTACAACAATCAGAAGATTATTTTTTAAGGTGTATCTGATTTTCTTTTATACACCCACTATCAACCAAACTGTCGGGTTTAACAGCATTTTTCTTAACAGTCCATGTTGCCAAACTCAAGTTGGGGTAAAAAATTGTCTGATGATTTAAAAATTCCTGATCATTCGTAAACCTAACTTTATTATTTTCAATTATCCAATTCCCTTTTATTTCTCCTTGACAACCGCCAACACCATATTTGTAGATGAATA
>DAIQNU010000119.1:0-7775 GCA_036788235.1 Cyclobacteriaceae bacterium | reverse complement strand
GCTATCCTTTTTCAAAATTAATATTGAGTGTCTTTCAAACTTATTTCCCACTGATTCATAAATTCCAACAAGTCCTTCAGAAGAGCTCTGTCCATGAACATGCAGAGATATGATTGTTAATAAAATTAATATCAGTTGTTTCAAATCTATCTTCTTTATGCCATACAACCACCTATCCTAAACCACTCACTCCAAAACCACCGTTTTGTTGCCATGGATAAATACCCGATCGTCAAGGATGACTTTTAATGCTTGTGAGAGCACAAGCCTTTCAACATCCTTACCGGCTTTCGACATACCTTGTCCATCAAACTTGTGGTTCACATACGATACGTCTTGGCGAATGATCGGCCCTTCGTCCAGATTTTCATTGACAAAATGCGCGGTGGCACCAATCATTTTTACCCCTCGTTCATAAGCTTGCTGATAGGGTCTGGCACCTACAAAAGCTGGTAAAAACGAATGATGAATATTTATGATTCGGCCAGGAAATTTGCTGGTAAAAAATGGCGTGAAAATCCGCATATACTTGGCCAGCACAATATAGTCAGGTTTGATTTTTTTTATTTCTTCTATCAGCATAGCCTCATGCTCCTCTTTTTTCAGACCATCAGTAGGTATGCAATGATAGGGAATGTCGAATCTGCGAGT
The DNA here is from genome assembly GCA_036788235.1 of Cyclobacteriaceae bacterium. Classification (GTDB taxonomy): domain Bacteria; phylum Bacteroidota; class Bacteroidia; order Cytophagales; family Cyclobacteriaceae; genus JAFIEV01. The sequence continues at coordinate 7,124 of DAIQNU010000119.1, read as the reverse complement.
AAAATCACTCAAGGTTTCATGGTTGCTGATTACGGCATTGATGTGTGCATTTAATTCTCCAAAATGATGTCGCATGAGCAAATCACCCAGGCAATGATACTCTTTGGTGGCTAGCACAACTATGTTTTTAGGCTTGCGCGAATTGAGAACCATATTGGCATTTTCGGGTAGGATGGCTTCAACTTCTTTGCGCACTCTTGGGATGTTCAAATTGCCACTAAAAACAGCTCGCATGAAAAAATGACTTGAATCACGATCTACAAATTCATCGTTTTCCATCATATTCAACCCATGATGATACAAAATCCCAGAAATACGATGCACTAAGCCTTTTTCATCGGGGCAGTCGATTTTGAGTACGTAATCGCTCATAATGTGTGTAATTGTCCGGCTTATTTAGGAATGCATGCAGCCTTTACCGGTCGCGAATGTAAAAGATACTGGGTATTTTTCAAAGTTTTGCCTGAAAATGAACCGTTTCGCAAAAAACAGGTTTATTATTACAGGTGTAAAATATAGATTTGCAGCTAGTTAATTGAAACAATATGGAGCAAAAGGTAGATTCATACACTCCGGTGTCGCCAGATTTTCACGATATAATCAACGACCCGAAGATTCGGGCTAAAAATGGACCGGTTCATTTTTTCAAAGGATTTAAAGAAATCGATACCTACCACGGTTGTATTGCTCATCTCCAACGGAATCAGGAGGGTGAATTTCTAGTGCTGGATACTGAAGAGAAAATAAGGCTAGATAAAATCGTAACACTTTTTGGTAGACCTGGGCCTGCATACGACCAGTACGATGCCTATGCCAATGCCTGCTTTAGCTGTATGGGTGGTATGGATTAATTATTAATTATTTATGCTGTAAGTCATTTTCGATTCCAATTGATCCAATTTATTTTTCACCGACTTTGCTTATTATTTTATATGAATAAAGTTCACAGACTACTTTTCTTACTGCTTATATTGCCAACTTTTTTATCAGCTCAGGCACCCCGAAGGTATCATCCTGGTGATATAGCCATGGGGCTTGAAAAGCTAAATGTACTGGGGAATGTACTTTATCTGGCCGCGCACCCCGACGATGAAAATACCCGGCTAATTACTTATATGGCCAATGAAAAAAAGGTAAATACGGCTTACTTTTCTTTTACCAGAGGTGATGGCGGACAAAATCTCGTTGGACCGGAAATAAGGGAATTGCTCGGTTTAATCAGAACCCATGAATTGTTAGAAGCCCGAAAACTTGACAATGGCATTCAATATTTTAGTCGTACCAATGATTTTGGGTATTCGAAACATCCAGATGAGACTTTCAATATTTGGGATCGCGATCAGGCTTTAGCCGATCTGGTTTGGTTTATTCGCAAGTTTAAACCCGACGTTATCATCAACAGGTTCAACAATGTGCCTGGCGAAACCCACGGCCATCATACCGCTTCGGCCATACTGGGCGAGGAGGCTTTCGAGGCCGCTGCTAATCCTGAAATGTTTTCGAGCCAATTGGCTTACACCGATATTTGGCAAACCAAAGCTATGTATTGGAATGCATACATTTGGCGAGCCTCGACCTATCAACGTGATACCTCCGAATTACTTAAGTACGATATCGGAAAATATTTGCCCTATTATGGAAAATCTGTATCGGAGATTGCCGCTGAAAGTCGCAGCCTGCACAAGTCGCAAGGCTTTGGTGCATCTGGTGTACGGGGTTTAAATTATGATTACCTGCAGCAGATTTGGGGAGAAAAAACATCACAAGATATTTTTGAGCATATCGACATTAGCTGGAGCCGAGTGCAGGGCTCCCAGCAAGCAGCCACATTTGCGCAACAAGCAATTGATAAATTTGACCCGCTTCAGCCAGAATTGACTGTGCCCACACTCATAAAACTACGAAAGTCTTTGAATGCTTTGGAAGATCCTTTTTGGCAAGAAATCAAGAGAAAAGAAGTTGATGAATTAATCTATGCTTGTCTGGGCTTGTTCCTTGAGCTTAGAATAAATGACCGCACAGCATCACCTGGTGACATGGTGAGTCTTACAGCCGAAATGATCAACCGTTCTTCCTTTCCAGTACGTGTAAAACAAATTAAAATCAACCCAAGTAGCACTTCATTTAATGTAAATAAAGAACTTAAGAACAATATAAGCAATGATTGGAAGCACGACCTTATATTGCCTGATGACATGCCTGATTCGCATCCTTATTGGCTGGTAAACGAAAGTACACCAGGCATGTATGTAGTCGATGATCAGAAAATGATCGGGAAGCCTGAAAATGCTCCAGCCATTCTTGCACATTTTGTGCTGGATGTTGGTGGTGAAGAAATCATTTATCCCAAAGCAGGCATTTTCAAACGCACCGATCCTGTCAAAGGAGAAGTTTACAGTCCCTTTTACGTAACACCCCCAGTGCACATAAACGTAACTGATAAAGTAGTGGTATTTTCAGATACATCTTCTAGAGATATACAGATAAAAGTAAAAGCGGGACGTGACGAAATTTTTGGCAAACTTACTTTGGAACTACCCGAATCGTGGACGATTTCTCCAGCTTACCATGATTTTGAACTTCAAACTAAAGGTGAGGAAGCAGCTTTTTGGTTTTCTATCCACCCGCCAGCAAAATCTTCAGATATAAATATTCAGGCTACAGCCACTATTGGAGCCAAGGAGTATTCCAAAGGGCTAACTATCATTGATTATGAGCACATTCCGTATCAAATGCTTTTTCCCGAAACGAAATTACGCTTGGTTCGCATTGACCTGGAAAAGAAGGGAGAACGAATTGGTTATGTAATGGGAGCTGGTGACGATGTGCCTACTGCCTTGCGGCAAATTGGCTATAAGGTCGATATTATCAACGATCAGGACTTTGATGCCGAACTACTCGATACCTACGATGCCATAATACTTGGCATCAGGGCATTAAACACTATTGAAAAGCTACGCTTTGATGCGCCTAAGCTTATGGAATATGTAAAAAGAGGAGGTAATGTAATTGTGCAGTACAATACCAATTCGAGATTGGTCACAGAAGATTTTGCGCCTTATACATTAAATATTTCTCGCGAGAGAGTTACTGTGGAGGAGGCACCCATCGAAATGCTGGCAGAAAATCATCCTATTTTAAATTACCCCAACAAAATCACGGATCAAGATTTTGAAGGCTGGGTGCAGGAGCGAGGATTGTACTTTGCCAACCAATGGGCGGATGAATATACTGCCATACTCTCCAGCAACGATCCAGGAGAAGATCCTCTAAAGGGCGGACTTCTGGTAGCACAATATGGTAAAGGACATTATATATATACAGGCTATGCCTGGTTTAGACAATTGCCTGCTGGTGTACCAGGTGCCTATCGTTTGTTTACCAATATGATATCCATAGGGAAATAAGCTCCTATGCCATAGTTGCGCCAACGACCAACCACATTTTTCTATGCCATAGTTGCGCCAACGACCAACCACATTTTCATAGTTGGGTTAACTTTTGTTCATTAACAATAGTGCCAATTAAATTCTCATGTGCTGGCTGGCGCGCTGCTGTCAGGCTAAAAATAATGGGGCAATCGAGGTAACTAATTGTTCCCCGAGGTGAAGGTAGTTAGAACTACCGACTTAACCTGGTCTCACTTAAGACCTTATTATTTTTTAGCTAATGTTAGGCGCTGTTTATTTTTTTTGCAATTTCAAATTTGAATTCGAGCTATTCGTTTTCCTGCCAAGTTTTTAATAAGTTTGAAGACTTGTTTATAAAATCTTTATGTTTATTTCATGAGCGAGAAGAATTCAACTGTAATTCATAATATTAAGAATTCCAATTTTAGACAAATTCATATTGATGGAGCGCACGGTGGAATAACTCCATCTGGATATATCAATTTGAATTTTTACAGTCAAAGAGGAGTTATTCCTAAAGGAACGGAATTTGCAATAGATGAAAATGGGAAAATTACTGAAGTAATAAAAGATATAGAAGGTTCTAAATCTGGTATCATACGTGAATTTGAATTCGGGGTATATATGGATATAAATACTTGTCAGAATTTAAAAGATTTTTTAGAACAGCGAATTGAAGATTATAAAAGATTGACAAAGGAAAAGAATAAATAATTATGTTTATTGAATCTACATCTGATTACACCAAAGAGGTAAAATCTGCTAATACTGAATTTTTCCAAGGGTTTTTTTTTAAACCTGCGAACATCGTATCTAATTATACATGCGGTTCATTTATTCTTTTATTACCAGAATTTTCATATACCGGGGTTAAGAAAAGAATGCCCGCTCCAGAAAATTTGAAAAAAGCTATGTTCAAAATGTTTTCAAAAGGAATTGCGAAGGCTCTTGAGTAATCCTTTAAATGATCAATCAAAGAGATATTGTAGAGGTAGCTTTTGGTGAAGATTTTGGAGGTAATCATCCTGCAATTGTTATTTCAAACAAATTAGTCCAGGAAGTAGAAGGATATTTTGTCTGTGTCATGATGACTTCCAGGAATCATGATGATTAATTCTCTTTTGTAATAAATGATGATATGGTCATGCATCCCATGAATAGACCACATTGTGAAGCTCGTTGTCATTTGATTCAGTTCGTTCCAGCCGAAGCAATAATTAGCAATAGACATAATAATCAACTTAAAATTGAAGCTTTTCAAAAATTGATTCAGAAAATAAATACTTCAACTTTTTCCACTGACGATTTGTAATCCTTAGTGGAATTTCCCAAAAATAAATTGCACCTAACTTACCAATAAAGAGCCTGTGCCGTGGTTGTGCCAACGGCCAACCACTTTTTAACAGTAGTATCCAATAAATTTCACCAGCATTATACTATAGGCTTGTTTTCAGTAAGATGGTAGTTTACTCATCATCAAAACTTTACATGCATTTACGAATGTTTACTATCAATTTCCAAATCTCTATTTGGAAAATTGCGTATTTGAAAATAGCTTTGCAAAGCAAGTCAATTAAAGCTTAATTGATTTATAAAGAAGAGTGGAGAGACAGGCTCATTGAAACTCTAGCAACCTGGTAAAAAACCAGTCCAAGGTGCTAATTCCTGATTCCGATAACGGAATAATATAAATTGATTGAAATATGCAGATAACAAACACTTCTTTTTGGTCTTCATGGACTAGTTTACAGTCCACAGTTTTCTTTTTGCCAATTAAATCAAAGCCCGACACAAGTTGTTGTATGTGTAGCGCTTAGTATTTTTCGCATCTCTTTATTTGTAAGATTTGCATGACCTTTTAATAGGGCATTAAAATTTCTTTCTCATTTTGAAAAACCCAAATAAGTAATAACTAAATCACAAATCATTATGGCGAATCAATTAAAATTCGAAACTCTTCAGCTACATGCTGGCCAGGAACCTGACCCGACTACAGGATCAAGGGCAGTTCCAATTTATCAAACATCATCCTATGTTTTCAATAGCTCAGAACATGGCGCCAACCTTTTTGCACTGAAAGAATTTGGCAACATATACACCAGAATCATGAATCCCACCACCGATGTTTTTGAAAAAAGAGTTGCAGCTCTTGAAGGTGGGGTAGCAGCATTGGCAGTCGGATCGGGGCAGGCGGCACAGTTTATTGCGCTTACCAATATCATGGAGGCTGGCGATAACTTTGTTACAACCAGTCACTTGTATGGTGGCTCGTACAATCAGTTCAAAGTGCAGTTTAAGCGAATTGGTATAGAAGCACGATTTGCAAAAAACGATACAGTAGAAGACTTTGAAAAACTGATCGATGATAAAACCAAGGCTATATACCTTGAGTCAATAGGAAATCCCGAATTTAATGTTCCTGATTTTGAAGCATTTGCTGCCTTGGCGAGCAAGCATAATTTACCTCTTGTGGTTGACAACACCTTTGGTGCAGCCGGCTACTTGGTACGCCCAATTGAGCATGGAGCCAATGTAGTTGTACAGTCTGCCACCAAATGGATTGGTGGACATGGTACCAGCATAGGCGGGGTAATTGTAGATGCCGGTAATTTCAACTGGGCCAATGGTAAATTCCCGCAGTTCACCGAACCTTCTGAAGGCTATCATGGGCTTAAATTCTGGGAAGTTTTTGGAACAGATGGCCCTTTCGGCAATATCGCTTTTATCATTCGCGCGCGTGTTGAAGGTTTAAGAGATTATGGCCCTGCACTGAGCCCTTTCAATTCATTTTTGTTTTTGCAAGGTCTCGAAACGCTTTCGTTGCGTGTAGAACGTACTGTACAAAATGCGCTGGCATTGGCACAGTGGCTGGAGCAACACGATAAAGTAGATAGTGTAAATTATCCAGGCCTGCCTTCGAGTCCATACCATTCACTGGCCAAAAAATACCTCAAGCGTGGCTTCGGTGGTGTGTTTAGCTTTAAAATAAAGGGGGGCTATGACAATGCTATCAAATTTATTGATTCACTAGAGCTGATCAGCCATTTGGCCAATGTCGGCGATGCCAAAACCCTGATCATACATCCTGCGGCTACTACGCATCAGCAGTTAAGCGATGCAGAAAAAGTTGCTGCTGGGGTAGATGATGCCATGCTGCGGATATCATCAGGTTTTGAACATATCGACGATATTAAGCAGGATTTGAGCCAGGCGTTTGCCAAAGTCTTTGGATCTTAATTTTTAGCATAACACAATTTTTATAATGCTTTCGCACAAAACATTTTCTTATAAAGAGGCATTCACACTGGAATCTGGCAGGAAACTGCCAGAACTCCAGCTTTTTTATACTACCTATGGCAAACTGGCAGCAGACAAAAGTAATGTTGTATGGGTTTGTCATGCATTTTCTGGAAGTTCCGATTTTACCGACTGGTGGCCTGGTTTGTTTGGTGCTGGCAAAATGTACGATCCGGCCGACTACTTCATTATATGTGCTAATATGCCCGGGGGCTGTTATGGTTCTACAGGTCCGCTTTCTGTTAATCCTGAAACGGGGAAGCCTTTTTTTCATGATTTCCCCTTATTGACCAATCGCGATATAATTCATGCTTTCGATCTGCTCAGACAATATTTGGGAATTGATAAAATACACACGGTCATTGGTTGTTCGCTGGGAGGTCAGCAAGCCGTAGAATGGGCCGTAACCAGACCAGA
>DAIQNU010000118.1:1256-9589 GCA_036788235.1 Cyclobacteriaceae bacterium | reverse complement strand
GCAAAAAAGCCCTAAATCGTAAAATTTAAGGCTTTTTGTGTTTATTAAATTGTACTTTAGTGGGACCTGAGGGATTCGAACCCACGACCTCTGCCCTGTCAAGGCAGCGCTCTAAACCAACTGAGCTAAGATCCCTGTATGCTTGGTGCTAATATTTCGGGCAAATATAATAATGCCGCGATAATATCCATATTACCCCGGCATTATTCTAGAGAAAGTACTAGCTGGTTATTCGTTTACAACTTCTCCTTTTATAAACAAACGCTCTGTACCCCCTTCAACATTGGCAGTTACGGAGATGCTTTTATTAAAAGCTCCCATGGCTGCCGCATTAAAGACAGCCTTTACAAAACCTTTTTTTCCCGGAGCAACAGGCTCCTCCGTATAGCTGGTCACGGTGCATCCACATGAACCTTGTACTTTACTTATTATTATTGGTGCCGTGCCTGTATTTGTAAATGTAAAGTCATAAGTCACAGGATTGTCTTTTGGTATTTTACCAAAGTCATGGGTAGTCTCTCCCCATTTGAACTTGGGACCTTGTGCATCCTTAGCTGGAGCAGCTTCAAATGTTGCCTGTGCAGATTGCGCATTCACAGCAGTACCCACAGAAATTGCAAAAACAAATAAAAGAATGGTTTTCAATATCGATTTCATATGTTTAAAATTTGATTGTTAAAGGTCAAATAAAACGTAATTAGTAAATTTTCATTTATCAGAATGTCTAACGTTTGACTTTGTAAGTACCGTTATTAATAACTATTCCTTTAGTCCTACTCTGCCAAACGGTTTTCAAAAACAATTCAACTTCAAAAATAAAATATTTTGGATTAATAACTTAACGCAAAGTACTTTATTGTTCACAACAAAGTACTTATAAATAAGGTTATTTGCTGTGAGAATGTTTACACCAAAAAACCTACCAGGTTTCGCTGTTTATCAAAATTGGCTAAAAAAAACCTTTATTGACGAGCAAAATTGAATTTTATTCAATTTATTGACCTGGAGATTATTAACTGTCGGATTTTTATTGTTTAAAGATGGGTAATTTTAATACATTGCAATTCTTTTTTTTAAACAAGTTTTTGTGATATGAGTGAAGATTTCAGAGAGGCACTTATCCTGCTTGCAGTCGGAATGATCACCGTTGGTGTTATTCTTACTTTGGTAGTAATCGCCGGCAATTTGCTTATTAGATTTGTCAATAAATACCTTCCGGATGAACTAAAAACACTCGCCCCAATTACTAAGCAACAAAGCAGCGACACTGATCCCCGCAAGGTAAGTGCAATTTTAGCAGCTGTAGATATTGTAACAGGTGGTAAGGGAAAGGTAACTTCAATAAAACCTGTTGAAAAATAACGTATTAAGATTTGTAGTATAGCCTAATGCTATAGATTATTAACTGTTCCAATCAGAAATAAATAATATGTCAAGAGAAATCAAATTTTCCTTAGTGTATCGCGATATGTGGCAATCGGCAGGAAAATACATGCCTAGAAAAGATCAATTAGACCGTATCGCCCCCGTAATTGTTGAAATGGGCTGCTTTGCCCGTGTAGAAACCAATGGAGGTGGATTCGAGCAAATAAACTTATTATTTGGTGAAAACCCCAACCATGCTGTAAGATCATGGTGTAAACCATTTAAAGAAGCGGGCATACAAACCCACATGCTAGAGCGAGGCTTAAATGGTATCAGAATGAGACCGGTGTCGGCTGAGGTTCGCAAACTAATGTTCAAAGTAAAAAAGAAACAAGGTGTAGATATTTCAAGATCCTTTGACGGACTCAATGACACCAATAGCATAATTGATTCCATCAAATACGCCAAAGAGGGCGGAATGATAGCCCAAGCCGCACTTAGTATTACATACTCAAAAATTCATACGGTAGATTACTTTGTAAATATGGCCGATGAGCTTATTAAAGGCGGTGCTGATGAAATTTGCCTTAAAGATATGGCTGGAATCGGCAGACCAGTTTCACTTGGTAAAATTGTTGCAGGCATTAAAGAAAAACATCCAAACATTCTTATTCAATATCATGGGCAAACAGGCCCCGGATTCACTGTTGCTTCAATATTAGAGGTTGTAAATGCCGGTGCCGATATTATTGATGTGGGAATGGAGCCTTTATCCTGGGGTACCGGCCATGCTGACTTACTAACCGTTGTTGCCATGCTGGAAGATGCAGGCTATAAAGTGCCCAAGGTAAATATGGATGCCTATATGAAAGCTCGTAGTCTTACTCAGGAATTTATTGATGACTTTCTAGGTTATTATATAGATCCAAGCAACAGGCAAATGACAGCTCTTTTGATTGGCTCAGGTCTTCCAGGTGGCATGATGGGCAGTCTCAAAGCTGACTTGGCCAACAACTTAGCAAGCATCAATAGGTATCTAGAAAAAAATGATAAATCAACCTTGACACAAGATGAACTAATGATTAAACTCTACGATGAAGTAGAGCATATATGGCCTATGATGGGCTATCCACCCTTGGTAACACCATATAGTCAATATGTCAAGAATGTTGCCTTGATGAATGTAATGCAAATGATCAAGGGCAAAGAGCGATTTTCAATGATTGATGACAATACCTGGGATATGATGCTTGGAAAACAGGGACAGCTATCAGGAGAATTGGCGCCCGAACTTGTGGAGCTAGCCAAATCTCAAGGACGAGAATTCTATACAGGAAATCCTCAAGATCTTTACCCGAACGATCTCGATAGTTTTCGTGAAGAAATGGAAAAAAATGGGTGGGAATTTGGCAAGGACGATGAAGAACTACTAGAACTCGCCATGCATCCTGAGCAATACAGAAACTACAAATCAGGAAAAGCCAAAGAAGATTTTGAAACTGATTTAGCTAAGAAAAAATCACAGAACGTAACTACTGTTAGTAAACAAAAATCAGCTGCTCCAAGTGGTACAGATTTTACACCAAAAACACTGAATATTGATGTTAATGGCGAAAAGTTTTTGGTGAAGGTGTCATATGGCGATGCAGATGTAAATACTACCGAAAGTCATAGCGTTCCCACCACTAAAGATGATCAATCGGGCACAGCAAATAATGGCAACATTAAAGAGATCATTGCACCTTTGGAAGGTCGATTTTTTCTTGTAAAGAACCCTTCGGATAAACCCGTAAAAGTGGGAGATACCTTAAAAAAAGGTGACGTAATAGGCTATATAGAATCGATGAAAGTATATAATGCCATTACAACTGATTTTGAAGGTAAAGTAGTGGAAGTTTGCCAAAAAGATGGAGATACCATTATGGAGGACGACGTATTAATCAAACTTCAATAAAACATCTCTATTTTTTTTAAGTAAACTATGGAAATAATACATAAACTATACAACATGACGGGTCTAGGTGCTTTTATAGAAAGCCCTCAAACCCTGATTATGGTAGCAGTAGGCCTTTTTCTACTTTATTTGGGGATAAAAAAAGAATACGAACCCCTCCTTCTTGTGCCGATTTCCGTTGGTATTTTATTAGCAAATGCATTGGGTGGAGGACTTGGTATAGTTCAGGCTACGTCCGAGAATGGGATTATGCAAATGACCATGCTCCAAATTGCTTCGGAATATGGCATAATGAATTACTTGTACTATGCTTTGATAAAAACTGGCTTGCTACCTCCATTAATTTTTCTAGGGGTAGGTGCACTCACAGATTTTGGCCCCATGCTTAGAAACTTGCATTTAGCTTTTTTTGGAGCCGCCGCCCAAATCGGAATTTTTACAGTAATGATTAGCGCCCTTGCATTTGGCTTTACTATTGAAGAAGCAGCTTCCCTTGGCATTATTGGAGGTGCAGATGGGCCAACAGCCATTTATACTACCATAATATTAGCTCCGCATTTGTTAGGCCCAATCGCGATAGCCGCATATTCTTATATGGCCCTGGTACCTGTTATCATACCTTTTGTGGTGAAACTCACTACCAACAAAAAAGATCTTTGCATCAACATGAAGCAACAGGAAAAGCTGCACCCAAGCACCATCCAAATTAAGAACCTCAAGACGGTTAAATTGATTTTTCCGATTTTACTTGCTGCCCTGGTAGCCATTGCAGTACCTTCGGCAATTCCATTGGTAGGAATGCTACTATTTGGCAATTTACTCAAAGAGGCAGGAAAACTAACTGAGCGTTTGCACGATGCTGCCCAAGGAGCAATCATGAATTCAGCTACGATTTTTTTAGGCCTTACCGTTGGTGCCACCATGACAGCCGAGTCATTTTTAGTTGTAAAGACATTAATGATCATTTTAGGTGGTTTTATTGCATTTGCTTTATCTGTGGCCGGAGGCGTATATGCCGTTAAAATTTATAATTTATTTGCCACTAAAAAGATAAATCCGCTGATTGGAGCAACTGGGCTGAGTGCAGTGCCTATGGCATCAAGAGTGGCCAATGAAATCGCATTAAAGCATGACTCAAGCAATCATATATTGCAATATGCCATGGCTTCTAATATTTCTGGAGTAATTGGCTCGGCAGTTGCTGCGGGTGTGCTTATTAGCTTTTTAAGTTAACGCTTGACTTTAAGCGAATTATATCTAGTTGTACGCTTTATAAAGTGAATATGGGGAAAAAAGCACTAGTATTCCTCATTGAAATACTATAATTAATAGAACGAATTTTATTATCAGGCTATTTGGTAAGTGTTACCACATAGCCTGTTTTTTATTTCAAAATTATGAATATCAGGCTAAAGCATCTGTATTTGATACTGCAAGAAAATCACAAAGCAGAACCTGCCGTCACCATTAAAGAAATACATAAGATTTTAGAAACCAGTATGGCTGAGCCAATTCTGGAAGGTTATAAAGCACTGGGCGGACTGGCAGATCCGGCTTCGTTACATTCTACTTCGTTTGATTTACAAACTTCAAGATTTACGCTACAGTTAGATGAAGCTTTACATTTTAATCGCTACAGATTTATCACTTTAAAATCATCAATTTACGATAATTTACCAGGCATTGATGTTGATAAATACAGGATGTACTGCCGAAAGTATGAAAAAGAATGCCTGAAGTCCGGTTCATCAAAACCCTTTTGGACAAATAAGTTAGCCGAACAACATTTTGGAGATCCTGAAGACTTTGGCGATTTGAGTGGCAATGGAGCACCTGGCTGGAAATTGCTAGCATTTCAGGAACTGCTTAAAGATGCCTATGCAGCGCATAACAAAGTTAAGCTGATGCGCATACCTATTTGGGAAGAGCTCATGTTTAACAAACAATTGCAAAAATTGAAAGATATCCTTTTGTCTCCAGGTGAAAGAGAAGCTGAAATTATTCTCAACTTAATTGATCGCAAGTTGATCAGATTACATCATTTGGATTGAACAGCATTATCTTCCAATCAAAAATATAGTAGGCTTTTTGTCCAGATCCGGAATAGATTTTTTCCAATCGATTATTTTTTTCTGTACGATCATTTCATCCTCTGCCGTAATATTGCAAGCAATACATAAGCGACTGTCAGCTGCTAAGGAATTTAAAATATCTTCCAGCATGTTCATATTCCGATAGGGCGTTTCTATAAAAACCTGGGTTTGGCCACTGCGCCTGCATTCCGACTCCAGCTTTTTGAGTGTGGCAATTCTTGCATTGCGATCAATTGGCAAATAGCCGTGAAATACAAAGGATTGACCATTGAATCCGGAAGCCATTAAAGACAAAAGTACGGAGGAAGGCCCTATCAAAGGCACCACCCTGATTCCCATTTGATGTGCATAAGCCACAGCTATAGATCCTGGATCAGCAACTCCGGGACATCCCGCCTCTGACATCAAGCCTATGTCAAAACCTTTCAAGGCCGGCTCCATCAACTCAGCTATCTCAGTCGGCGATGTCTTTTTATCCAGTTGGGAAAAATGTAGACTTTCTATGGATATGCCTTTGTTGAGCGAACTGATAAATCTGCGGGAAGTCCGGAGGTTTTCAGCAAGGAAATATTGTGTGTTACAAATAATCTCTATCAACAAGGGAGGCAAACTGCCCATCAAAGCATTGGCAGCCAGCGGGGTTGGAATCAAATATAATTTGCCTTTTTTTGTACTTTCCATTCAATAAATTCAGGACACCAAAAACTAACTTGAAGATTTTAAGAATTATGACATAGCAAAGGTTTTGTAAAATCTTGGTCAGTCACAACTATTTTCATACTTTATCTACAAGCATCGACTGTTCAGATTACAAAACTTGAAAATGCTGAGGGAATACACGGTTGTCTAATCGCGAAAATAATTTTTGACTATTTCGGTAAATATTGAAGGTTGCTCAGCATGAATCCAGTGACCGGCATCTTTTATAGTGATAAACTTTGCCTTATCAAAAGTACTTCTTATGTCCACCTGATCATCATCTGAAATGTAGTCTGACTTTTCACCGCGCACAAAAAGCACTTCATGATCAATCGTTTTCCCATTACCTTGAGCCTCTCCTACGTTTTCAATTTTCTTATCTATCACCTCAAGGTTTGCCTTCCAGGCAAATGATTCTCCTTTTCGTTGCAAATTTTTAAGTAAAAACTGCCTTACACCAAATGAACTAATCTTTTTTGCCAATGCTTTATCAGCATCTTCGCGTGTTTCCAATTTTTGCAGGTCAATTGATTTGAGTGCATCAATGATATCTCGATGATGCACGGGATATTTCTTTGGGCCAATGTCTGCAATGATTACTTTTTCTACTTCTGCCTGCTTATCTACCAGCATTCTCATTGCTACTTTGCCTCCCATAGAATGCCCTATTACATGTGGTTTAGAGATTTTCTCCTTTTTCATAAGCTTCCATATATCCCCGGCCATGAGTTTGTAATCCCAATCATCACTCCAGGGTGATTGGCCATGGTTACGCAGATCTATGGCGAAAACTTCAAATTCAGCACTCAGGTCTTTAGCAATGCTCATCCAGTTGTCTGACGAACCAAAAAGCCCATGCATAATAAGTACTGGAGGTCCATTTCCGGTTTTTCTGAAAAATAATTCCATTGAAATCAAAAATCGTATCCTAGTGTAAAATAAAAAGCCGGTGGCTGAACTACATAATCTATGATTGGATATGCCATATCAAATTTCATGTAGTAACCCAAAAGAACAGTTCGAAGACCAGCCCCATAGCTTGACAGCCATGGATTTTTGAAATTTTTGATTCTGGCTTGAAAAGGAGAATTTTCAAACTTTATCACTTGTGTGTTTACACTATTTTCTGTGGCAAAAGGCGATGAGCCGGTCCAAGCTGAACCGATATCATAAAAGGCAATCAACTGAAGATTTTTAAAGAAGTTGGAAGTAATGGGTGCCCGATGAAAATATTGAACAATGGGCAACCGAAGCTCTGCATTGAAAAGCAGCGAATTTTCACCATTAAAGGTATTTAAGTTAAAACCTCTTAAATTGGTTACGAATTCAGTAAATAGGATTTCACTATTATCAGTATCACTCCTTAAAAATAATGGGTCATTCTCTCCAGATATTTCGGTTTGGTTAAATAACCAATTGTCCATCCCTCCCAAAAGATATTTAGGAGCATTATTGCCCATGAACCTGCCATAAAACAAACGGGTGGCAAAGGTAATTTCACGATGAATTCGCTGATAATTTCTAAAATCAATACTAATATTTGAAAAAGCTTTCTGGTTGCCACCCACTCCTTGATATTGTATATAACTTACACGACCTCTGGTGCCTTGTATAAGGTTCAGTCCGCCAGTCTCGGTATTGTCAAAAGTAAACTCGGCTCTATACCCGCCATATCCCGCAGAGCCCAGCCCGGCGCTCGGAGTTGGAGAAAAGTAATATGTATTAGCATCCAAATCTATGTAATTGGTTTGTGCATAAAATGGGGCAACGGTAATGCGTGAGGTAACCGAAAACGGAAGTGAAGCGCTTACTTCAAATTTGCTAAAATTATACTTTTGCGAACTATTCTCAATGTTTCTAAACAAATTTCGTCGGTCAAATCTAGCTCCAAAATCTATTGTGTGGCGGAGATAACGATATTCACCAAAGAAATTGCCGCTTCGCAGATCTGTGCTTATAAGCAAACCACCCAAAAATCTGTGATCTTCCAGCTCGTCGTTAAGCTGTGCTTGAATATTAATGCCAAATCCAATAAGAGGATCCACAACAAAATTTGTAATAACATTGTCGGCACTAAATCGAGATTGGTAGGGCAATGGGCCTATTATATCACTTTTGCGACGAAGCCTGCGGAAGTCACTTAAAAAAGTGCTCGCTTCTGATGGGGGTCGCACTACATCTGTATCAAAAACATAATTATCGGTATCGGCATACCTTTCGTC
>DAIQNU010000118.1:0-1246 GCA_036788235.1 Cyclobacteriaceae bacterium | reverse complement strand
TTTGAGTGGTACCTTCGCCTGACTGCGACCTAGGAATAGCATCTGTAGTATCTTTTTCATTTGTACTATTCAATGTGGTAAACTCAAAATTATCTGTGTCTAACCGTCCAAGGCTATCGTCTGAAGGCGGATTTGCTAAATCTGCCAAGGTTGCTCTTATATCAATGGGCACCGAGCGTATGGTTGTTTCTTCAGAAGTATCACTACCATCACCAAAAGTTGTTTGCTGCTCAGCTGCCATTTTTCTTCTTCTGGTCGCCAGTAGTTTAGCACTTGCCAATTGCAATCTTCTGGTTGGAGGGGTAAAAATATTCTGATCGAGGTTATGCTGGTTGTACATGAATATTCGCTGCCGCTGATCTCTTAGCATTGAAAAAGCAAACTGCTCTTTATCATAAGAGATATCAAAATGCATGATGCTACTGCCAAAATTAGTTACCTGATGAAAAATGCCAGAGGCCAGATTATACTTATATAAGTTATATATGCCCTGAATATCGCTGATATAATAAATCTCATTTTCGTTGACCGCCATGGGCATGAAGTCGCGGCTTACCGTATTAGTTACCCTTTTTACAAAATTCTTGGTGGTGTCGATATTATAAATAAAAAGGTTGTAATCATTCTTGACTTTTTCGAGGCCAGTTTCTTTATGAAAAATAGTATCGGAAGTACGGTTAGAGCTAAAAACTATCGAAGTAGTGCCGGGAATAAACCGTGGATGGATATCGTCAAAGACATCGTTGGTGATTCGCTTTATGCTATTTCGACGAAGGCTCACCAGGTACAAATCATTAATGCCATTCTTATCTGCCGAAATCACAGCAATATTCCCATTTCTGGCAATATCAAAACCTTTGATGTTATTGACCATCGAAAGTTCTTTCCTTAGGCGTTTTTTCGATTCAGTATCGTACATCCACAATTGGTTTCGACCAAATTTGGAAGCAATAATGCCGAGGGTTCGATCATCGCGCCAACTCAATAGTGGATGCTGATCATTAATTTCCTGGTTGATCACCTTATACCCACCACGCAAAGCAATCTTTTCTTTTTTCTTGTCGAGCCTTTTTACATGCACTTTAAAGCGCCCTTTATTGTTGCTGGCATAGGCCATATACTTACCATCAGGGCTTATTTTCACATCTTTGTATGAGAAGTTTTTACGACTATTGCCAATGATCATTTTTTCCTTGTCAGGATAAATGTAGCTGCCATCTACTATATTTTTTTGTGTGGTATAAAA
>DAIQNU010000117.1:0-9601 GCA_036788235.1 Cyclobacteriaceae bacterium | reverse complement strand
ACTTCCAAAATCTTATGAGTTCTTATCAGGGCATATGGATTATTTTCATAAGGAAGACACGAAAAAAGGCGGTGTTATCTTCTCCATTAAACTTGTAGTAGTAGAGGCTATTTTTTAAAAACGAAGTAGACAGCAAGTACCAAAAATACAAAACCAATGATGTGATTGGTTCGAAAAGTTTCATTCTTGAAGAGTAAGGTAGTAAACACTACAAAAACCAAAAGTGTGATAACCTCTTGAATAACTTTAAGCTCTACCAGCGAAAAAGGTCCACCATGTTCCTTAAAACCAATTCTATTGGCAGGTACTTGCAATACATACTCAAAAAAAGCTATGCCCCAACTGATCAGAATAATGGAAATAATACCCAAATTCTCAAACCACTTAAGATCTTTAAATTTTAAATGACCATACCAGGCGAGTGTCATGAAAGCATTGGATAAAACCAACAAACCAATTGTATATAAAGTCTTCATATATAGCCGTTTAAAATCCAAGGACCTTCACAAAAACGCAGCAAATATAGGACACTTTTTTAGGTATTTTAAAAGGCGCATTCGGAAAATTATAGGTGATTACATATCAGACAATTTGAGTCTTCTTGAAATATCAGAGGAGAAAACATTATCAGGATCGTACTTTCTTTTCACTTCGAGCCATGCTTTATATTCGGGATACATAGCACGAAAAGTATCTGCATCGAGGTAGGCATCTTTGCCCAAGTAAATTCGTCCGCCTGCCTCCAGTACAATTTTGTCAAGCCTGCGAGTAAAAGCCTGCAATCGGCTTGTAACTGGAAAGTCTATAGCAAAAGTATATCCTTTTTTAGGAAATGAAAGCATTTGTGAACCATCGCCGAATTTCTTTAAGACATTAAGAAAAGGCACACAACCACTTTGGGTAATTTCAGTAAGAATATTGCGAATGTTTTTGCGACCATCTTGTTCTGGAATAACAAATTGATATTGAATAAATCCACGCTTTCCATAGCCGCGATTCCAGTTACCTATGGCATCTAGCGGATAGAAAAAACTTTCGTAATGGGCCAGGTTTTTACCTGATTTCTGTACTATATGTAAAGCTTTGTTCAGGATTTTGACAGTGACACCATTCAATGCAAAATTGGGCAAATAAAAGGGTACACTGATCTTAGGTGGATTGGAAACCATAAGCCTTTTTGCTTGTAATTTCTTTGGTAGATCATCTATTTTTGCATGATTACCTGCTGTCAGAACCCCTCTACCCAAATTTCGACCTATAGCTGTGGAGTCGATCCAGGCCACTGAATAGGCATAATCGCGATCACAAGCATCAATAGCATCGAGCATTTCCTCGAGATTACGAGCGGGGAAAGGCTTTTGTACAAACCATGTAGTCTCAATTTTTCGAAGCTTTATTCTTGCCGATAGTATTATGCCTAATAATCCAAGGCCACCAAAACTCCCAAAAAATAAATCTGAGTTTTCGATGCGGTTAGCAGAAACTACTTGCCCATTTGCCAACATCACTTGCATATCCACCACACAGTTGATAAAAGAGCCATCAACATGGTGCGCCTTGCCATGAACATCATTGGCTATAGCCCCCCCAACGGTCACATACTTGGTGCCGGGGGTTATCATCGGAAACCAGCCCATTGGAGCAAATCGTCGAATGATTTCATCAAGACTTAATCCGGCACCACAACTAAGTATACCTTCTGAATCATCGAAGCTCAATATTTCATTAAGCTTTTCTGTTTTTATGACCAAACCACCCTGATTGGTCGCCTGATCTGCATAGCTACGCCCTAAACCTCTGCTAATTTGAGTACCTGAGGAGCAGCATTCAGCTACTTCTACAATAGAAGTTGGGATTAAAACATTAGAGTTGGATTTTGGAATATTTCCCCAACCAGAAAGCGTTTCATTTGTTACTTGCATAGAAGGTATTGAAGAATCCGACATCAATTATCATTGGCTGGTGACTAGCTTAAATTGCAAGCATAAAGATATAAATATGCAATTGAATAATTGACTTATTTCAATTTCAATTTGATTTTCATATCTTGATCACTTAATTGTGAATTATTTTGAAGAAACAGGTTTATGCTTAAAGAAATAAAGGAGATTCCACAAAAAGCAAGGCTCGTATATGAGCAGAATGTTAAACTTTCGTTACCGGCAGGTGCGCCATATATTGGTATGGGCTCATCGTACTATGCCACACTTGCCTTGTATTACCAAGGTATATCAGTAATTCCTGAAGTTGCTTCAGAGTTTTACAACTACCGCAAACGCCAGTCTAAACCTAACCTAGGTGTTTTAATTTCGCAATCGGGTCGTAGCAGTGAAGTGCTGTGGTGCAGTAAACTTTTCAATAATTATATGGCGATAACGAATGTGCCTGACAGCCCATTAGCCAAAGAAGAAAATGTAAGTAAGGTTGTAGATATAATGGCCGGACCTGAGCGACATTCATCTACCAAAACCTATATTAATACTTTAATTACCTTGTATCGTGGGCATAAGTTAGATCCGGGCAAGGCCGTTGAAGCATTGGAGCAAAATATCAATAAATATGAAGACTGGGGTGCTGAATCGGCTGAAAAAATTTATCAGCTAATAAATAAGCGTGAGCAAAAAGGTTTATTTATCATTGGTAATGGACCCAATATTGCTACGGCCAATCAAAGTGCGCTGATTCTAAGCGAAAGTACTAGATATGGCTTTGCTGCTATGCCGGTTTCGCAGTTTGATCATGGCCCTAAAGAAAGCGCCAGAAATAGTGTAGTTATTGCTATTGATACACCTGGGCCTGGATCAGTGCGTACGCAAAGACTACTGCAACTTGTAAAAAATGCAGGTGGACTGGTTATACATTTACAGGAGGATGAGATCGCTGAGAATTTCTCACCCATTACGACCATAATGCCCATGAATTTTTTAACCTATCACCTGGCTAAAAAACTCAGCATTTCCAAAACATTTAGTATAGGCAGTAAAGTAACTGAGGCAGAAAAAAAGTAGGTTTTTGAACCTACTTTTTCTTAAGATTTCAAATCAGAAAAATCAAATGATTCAAGGAATTTGGTGGTGAAATTCCCAGAGCGGAAATCTTTGTCATCCATCAATTTAATATGAAAAGGTATGGTAGTCTTTACCCCTTCAATAATAAATTCCTGTAAGGCACGCTTCATTTTCAATATACATTCTTCCCTTGTTTGAGCCGTAACGATCAACTTGGCAATCATACTGTCATAATTGGGTGGAATAATATAACCTGCATATACGTGACTATCTACGCGCACACCGAGTCCTCCCGGTATATGCAAAGTAACGATTTTACCAGGAGAAGGTCTGAAATCGTGCCCCGGATCTTCGGCATTGATACGGCATTCCATGGCATGCATTCTAGGGAAATAATTTTGACCCGAAATGGGTATTCCTGCCGCAACTTTTATTTGTTCTTTAATCAAATCGAAATCAGTAACCTGCTCAGTTACCGGGTGCTCCACTTGAATACGGGTATTCATCTCCATAAAGAAGAAATCCCCATGCTTATCTACTAAAAATTCGATGGTACCTGCACCTTCATAGTTGATGGCCATAGCACCTTTTATGGCTGCCTCCCCCATCTTTTGCCTGAGCTCATCAGTAAGCACCGGTGAAGGTGTCTCTTCTACCAGCTTCTGATGTCTACGCTGAATTGAACAATCGCGCTCAGACAAGTGGCAAACTTTACCGTGCTGATCACCAACAACCTGTATTTCTACATGTCGTGGCTCTTCAATATATTTTTCAAGATAAAGTCCGCTATTACCAAAGGATGCACCAGCTTCGGCTTTGGCAGAGTCCCAGGCCTTTTTAAATTCACCTTGATCGCGTACAATACGCATACCTTTACCACCACCGCCTGCAGTAGCTTTTAATATAATCGGATACCCAATTTCTTTAGCTACCTCTAGGCCATCATTTATAGTGGCTATTAAACCATCAGAACCCGGTATGGTAGGCACTCCGGCCTTTTTCATGGTGTCTTTGGCGGTGGCCTTGTCACCCATGAGATTGATCATTTCGGCAGAAGGACCTATAAATTTGATTTTATACTCTTGACAGATTCTGGAAAACTCTGCGTTTTCGGCAATAAAACCATAGCCCGGGTGAATAGCGTCTGCATTGGTAATTTCTGCTGCGGCTACCAGGTTAGGAATATTAAGGTAAGATAAAGCACTAGGAGGCGGGCCAATGCATACAGCTTCATCTGCAAATTTCACATGTAAACTTTGCTTGTCGGCTGTAGAATAAACTGCAACTGTTTTAATGCCCATTTCTCGGCATGTACGGATAATCCTTAGGGCGATTTCACCCCTGTTGGCAATAAGTATCTTCCTAAACACGGTAATGACTGTTTAAATTTGAAAATTAACCTGAACTAAAATCAGGTAAAATCAGGAGGGATCAACCAAAAAGAGTGGTTGGTCAAATTCTACCGGACTGGCATTTTGCACCAATACCTTTACAATTTTCCCACTTACTTCCGATTCAATCTCGTTAAACAGCTTCATCGCTTCTATAATGCACACAGTTTGTCCGGCTTTTATCACTTCGCCTTCCGAAGCAAATGGTGGATTCTCTGGGCCTGATGAACGATAAAACGTACCTATCATTGGCGATTTAACTTCAATATAATGGCTATTCTCAGCCTTTACTTCTGGTGCCGGCGCTTGTTTTTCAGCGGCAGGACTGGCTGCTGAAGCGGGCGATTGTGCGGCTGCAACCGGTGCAGCTACTATTGGTTGAGCAACAATTTGCGCTTGTGTTGACGCATTTTTCTTGGTGCTTATTTTAAAATCAGGTGTTTCGATATTTACCTCGTCGAGTCCCGACTTGGAAATAAAATCGATCAGATCACGTAGTTCTTTCACTTTCATCCGATTTGGTTTAACAATTACTACCAAAACAACTCATTTCAAACTTCTTTTCCAAAAGTTGTTGTTGGCTTTAGACTTTGAATAATAGAGAAATTACTTTACTCTCTCATAATAGCTTGATGTTCGCGTATCAACTCTGATCAGCTCATCTTGCTCAAAAAACAGTGGCACTTGTATTTCTGCACCGGTCTCTAGAGTAGCAGGTTTCGATGCATTAGTTGCAGTGTCACCCTTTACACCTGGTTCGGTATAAACAATTTTTAGCTCAACAAAGGGAGGCATTTCGCAGCTAAGTGCTGTTTCTGTTTCTGCGTGATAAATCACATCTACCTCCTGGCCTTCTTTCATAAATTTAAATCCATCAATCATAGCCTCTTGTAGCGCAATTTGCTCAAAAGTATTGGCGTCCATAAAGTGATACCCAATATCATCTTTATATAAGAACTGATGAGGTCTGCGCTCAATTCTAGCGGTGGTAATCTTTACCCCTGAGTTAAATGTGTTTTCTATTACCCTTCCAGATTTTAGATTTTTTAGCTTAGTTCTTACAAAAGCACCACCTTTACCTGGTTTTACATGTTGAAATTCAACTATCGTAAACAAGTCACTGTTGAATTCTATACACATTCCATTTTTAAAATCAGCTGTAGTAGCCATGAATATTTTTTGTTTATGCTATTGATTACGTTATTACAAAAATAATGATTGTTTAATTTAGTTGGGATCGTATGCCCACTTTAGATAAACAGCACCCCAGGTAAATCCACCTCCAAATGCAGCCAGCATAATGTTATCGCCTTTTTTGAGTCTTTTTTCATATTCCCAAATGGCCAAAGGAATGGTAGCATTGGTGGTGTTGCCATATTTTTCAATTACTATCATCACTTTATCATTGCCCACCCCTAGTCTGCGAGCTGTTGCGTCTATGATGCGCTTGTTTGCCTGATGAGGTACCAGCCAGTCTATTTTATCGGCAGTCAAATTATGCTTTTTTGCCAGCTCTTCTGATACATCGGCCATATTCGAAACCGCAAATTTAAACACTACTGATCCTTCCTGATACACATAGTGCTCTCCTGCATCAATGGTTTCATGGCTGGGCGGCCTGCGTGAACCACCAGCTTTCATATGTAAAAATTGCTCTCCTGAGCCATCAGATCTCAATATTGAGTCTACTATATAATTTTCATCTTTGGCTGGCTCCAACATGATAGCGCCAGCTGCATCTCCAAAAATTATACAAGTGGTTCTATCTTTATAGTCTACAATAGACGACATCTTGTCTGCTCCGACTATTATAATTTTTTTGTATTTACCTGTTTCGATAAACTGCTGACCAGTAACCAGTGCATAAAGAAAGCCTGAGCAGGCAGCATTCATATCATAGCCAAATGCGTTTACTAATCCAGTATGATGGCTAATAATGTTGGCTGTGGCAGGAAATAGCATGTCAGGTGTGACAGTAGCACAAATGAGCATATCAACCTCCTCTGGCCTGGTATTGGTTTTTTCTAGTAGTCCCTTTACAGCCTCAATGCCCATCACAGAGCTACCTTTACCCTCTTCTTTAAGTATTCTGCGTTCTTTTACACCAGTCCTTGTGGTAATCCATTCATCGTTGGTATCAACCATTGTTTCCAACTCTTTGTTGGTAAGTATGTATTCTGGGGCATAACAATGAATACCGGAAATTGCTGCGGACAATTTACTCATAGCTTAAAAAATTGAAGGATACATCAAGACAAACAGTCAAAAAGTATAATACACGTACGATCATAGAAACTACGCTTGTATATTCAGTATCTAACAGACGGTTAAACATCATCGATTTTTCGCACAACGTAAGTGCTGATATAAAGTATTAAAAAAATTCAGGGGCTTACTAAGCCCCTTTTTAAATTTCTTGAGTTAAACAAGAACTTCTTTTTCTAAAACTACTTTACCTTTATAGTATAGCTTGCCTTCAAACCAAAATGCGCGGTGAGGCAAATGATATTCACCCGTAGTTGGGCATATTACCATTTGTTTTTCTTCAATTTTGTAATGCGTGCGTCTTTTATCTCGCCTGGTTTTTGAATGTCTTCTCTTTGGATGTGCCATTTTTCAATAAATTTATTGATCTCGTTTTAATTTCAGTAATTCTTGCCAACGAGGATCTATATCCCCATTATCTTCCTTTTCACTTTCCTTTTTACTATCTTTTTCAGTGCTGTACACAATTTCGTCCTCTTCCTCATCGAGCCCATCTTCATCCAAGTATCTGGGATGAAGCTTTTTCATTGGTATAGCTACACTTATCATTTCATAGAAGTACCCGGCTATATTGATTTTTTGAGTGTTTTCATCAATGATCTCAATCTCATCACTTATTACCTCATTGTGATCACCAAATTTTAGTATTATCACTTCCTCATTTCTAATAGCATGAGAAAAAATATCCAAACTTCTATCACACACCAACTTCACCTTGCCATCTATTCGAATATCCAACTCAATAAAAGTCTCTCTTTTTTTAAGCTCAAGTTGAACTGTAAAGTTTCCTTCCTTTAATTCAGAAAATTCAAATAGTCCGAAAAAATCATTTTTGAGCTGATACTCATATTGGTATTCACCTATTTTAAGACTTTGTAAATCAATATCGTAGGCTCTCAATGCTTTCACCTCGGCACCCTTTAAAATTTAAGTCCGCAAATTTAGGGATATTAATTCTAAAAATAAAAAACAATGATCTTTTTTAAAGCAAGCTAATGAAATGAAAAAGTCTTATGAAGCTTAAATCACTTAAACTTATGGCTGCCCTGAGGCATTAAATTGCATATTGCCATAAGCAAAAGCAATCGTTAAGCTTCTTGTTGCACTTGTAATTCCCTGCGTTGCTTAACGATATCGGCTGCCAGATAAATAGCTTCTCGCATTGATTGTTCATTGGCCACATTTTTACCCGCAATGTTATAGGCAGTTCCATGATCGGGCGATGTGCGAACTTTTGGCAGACCTGCTGTAAAATTTACTCCGGTTTCAAAAGCCAGTGTTTTGAATGGCACCAATCCTTGATCATGATACATAGCCAATACCCCATCAAATTTATTATGTTGCAACATGCCAAAAAATCCGTCAGCTGGAAAAGGGCCGTAAACCAGGTTGCCTTTCTTTTTAAATTCTTCAATAACTGGCTGAATGAGCTCAACCTCCTCTGTTCCAAGCAGCCCCTCTTCTCCGGCATGTGGATTTAATGCCAGAACAGCCAATTTTGGCTTACCAATGCCAAAATCATTCTTCAACGACTGAATAAACACCCGAATTTTTGAGGTAAGTACATCTCGAGTAAGCTTCGAAGACACATCTTTCAGCGCCATATGACCTGTGGCCACACCCACGCGCATATCTTTGCTCGTAAGCATCATTAAGCTCTCTTTTGCACCTAGTTTCTCTGTAATGTATTCTGTATGGCCCACCCACGAAAACTCCTCACTCTGCATATTGTGTTTATTTATGGGTCCCGTTACCAAAGCTTCAATGTGTCCATCCTTCAGATCATCCAAAGATTTTGTGAGCGCTAGCAGTGCGCTTTTACCGCCCTCAGGAGTTACTTCACCTGCTTTTATCTCGAGCGTATCTTGCCAGCAATTCACAACATTCACTTTGCGTGGACTCAACTGATCAAAGCCCCGCATTTGCGAATAGCTAAACTCTTCGTTGTCTATTGCCTTGCGATAATAAGATAGTACCTTGGTCGACCCGTATATCACAGGTGTGATATATTCCATCAGCCTGGCATTGGTAAGTGCCTTGATTATCACCTCAGGTCCAATTCCATTGATGTCGCCCATGGTAATCCCAATTACAGGCCGTTCATATTTCACGTTTTTTGTATGCATAATCTTTGATAATTCCTTTTGTCAATGATAAAACAGATACCAAACAATCTTTTAGTTAACGATTTTATCTAATAATTAATTTAAATTCTGCAATTTGCATCGCTTCATTAAAGGTGCAATTTAACGCAATTTTTCAAACAGACAGTACTTAACCCTTGGTAAGAGCTAAAAAGTATCTTGGACAACATTTTTTAAAAGACCAAAGTATTGCCGCAAAAATTTCGGCTTCACTGGAGTTTCACGAAGGTTACAGTCAATTACTTGAAATTGGCCCGGGAACAGGTGTGCTTACGAATTATCTGACAAAATTGAAGCTTAAAAAGCTTACCCTGGTTGAAATAGATCATGAATCAGTCGTTTACCTTAAACAACATTTTAGTAAGGATTCTTTTCAACTAATAGAAGATGACTTTCTTGAAATTCAGTTGTCTAAGATTGGGTCTGACCAATTGGGAATCATTGGCAACTTTCCCTACAATATTTCTAGCCAAATCTTTTTTAAGGTTTTGGAAAACAGGCAGCAGGTTCCGGAGGTTGTGTGTATGTTGCAAAAGGAAGTTGCCCAGAGAATATGCGCAAACGAAGGCAGCAAAGTGTATGGAATTTTGAGCGTTTTGTTAGGTGCTTTCTACAAAAGAGAATTACTATTTAATGTACCTCCACATGTATTTATTCCTCCACCCAAGGTAGATTCTGCTGTTATTCGATTGCAGCGCCTCGAAAATCAAAAACTTCCTTGTGATGAAAAATTATTTTTTCGGATTGTAAAACAAGGCTTTCAAAACCGAAGAAAGACCTTGCGCAACGCTCT
>DAIQNU010000116.1:0-9632 GCA_036788235.1 Cyclobacteriaceae bacterium | reverse complement strand
AGCCTCCACGGCATTGCTCATAGGTTTTGCCCGATCCATTGCCCTCATTTTGGAAGACGGGCAGGTTCTTCATACCATTGTACATTATGCTTCAATTCCATTGCAAAAGACAGGACCCGAGATCGCAGCGGTAGGTATGTTTTTTATTCAGAGCCTTATGAATTTTTTCATTCCCTCTGGAAGCGGCCAGGCCTTTGTTACCATGCCGCTTATGTCACCCATAGGCGATCTCGTGGGTGTATCCAGACAAATTGCTGTTCTGGCCTTTCAGTTTGGTGATGGTTTCACCAACATGATTGTTCCGACCAATGCCGTATTGATGGGTATTTTGGGGATCGCTGGCATTCCCTATGACAAATGGTTTCGCTTTATCTGGCCGGTAATGTTACGATTTTGGTTGTTGGGCTCCATTGCATTAGTCGTGGCTGTGTGGATCGGATATCATTGATCGCAATGTTTTTATTTTATCAAATTAATTTATTCTGAATCAACGGATTGTTGGCCTTATATCTCGAAGAATCCCCATATTCTTACTAAATTTGTAGCATAATTATCCTTTCAATAAAACCAATTTTTTTATGGACTATAGAATAGAACACGATACCATGGGCGAGGTAAAAGTGCCTGCCGATAAGTATTGGGGAGCTCAAACAGAACGTTCAAGAAACAACTTCAAAATCGGCCCGGAGGCCTCAATGCCCAAAGAAATTATTTATGCATTTGCCTACCTTAAAAAAGCCGCTGCCATAGCCAATAATGAACTTGGCGTGCTCGATAAAGAAAAAAGTGTCCTGATAAGCAAAGCTTGCGAGGATATACTCGATGGTAAACTCGATGATCAGTTTCCTTTGGTTATTTGGCAGACAGGTTCTGGCACCCAAAGCAATATGAATGTAAATGAAGTGGTAGCTTACCGTGCACACGTAAATTCTGGTGGTAAGCTCACTGACGAAAAAAAAGTATTGCACCCCAATGACGATGTGAATAAATCACAATCTTCAAACGATACTTTCCCGACAGCCATGCATATAGCAGCTTATAAGATGGTGATGGAGGTGACCATACCGGGTATGGAAAAACTGCGTAAAACCCTTGCTGCTAAAGTTGATGAATTTAAAGATATAGTAAAAACCGGACGTACCCACTTTATGGATGCGACTCCACTTACCCTAGGTCAGGAATTTTCTGGCTATGTACAGCAGATCGACAATGGCATAAGGGCATTGAAACTTGCGCTGGAAATGGTGAAGGAACTTGCCTTGGGTGGAACTGCCGTAGGTACCGGTCTTAATACCCCGAAAGGATATGATGTACTGGTTGCAAAAAAGATCGCCGAACTTACCGGCTATCCCTTTGTAACAGCGCCTAATAAATTTGAAGCATTGGCTGCTCACGATGCTATGATCGAGCTATCGGGCGCCTTGAAGCGCTGCGCAGTATCATTTATGAAAATAGCCAATGACGTTCGCATGCTTAGCTCCGGCCCTCGCAGTGGTATTGGTGAAATTGTGATACCTGATAATGAACCGGGCTCTTCAATTATGCCTGGCAAGGTAAATCCAACCCAGCCGGAAGCATTGAGTATGGTGGCAGCACAAGTAATAGGTAATGATGTAGCAGCTTCTATTGGAGGGGCAACTGGTCATTTTGAACTCAATGTTTTCAAGCCTGTTATCGCTTATAATGTCCTGAGCTCAGCGCGACTCATCGGCGATGCCTGTGTTTCTTTCAATGACAGATGTGCTGTAGGTATTCAAGCCAATCTACCCATCATCGGTAGGCACCTTGAAAACTCGTTGATGCTGGTTACTGCTTTGAACACACATATAGGATATGAAAATGCAGCCAAAATTGCCAAAAAAGCGCATCAAGAAAATAAGACTTTACGTGAAGCTTCTATTGAGTTGGGCTTGGTGACCAACGAGCAGTTTGATCTATGGGTCGATCCCACCAAAATGGTTTAATGCTCAAGGTAATAATCACACCCGGTACATCCATGCACTAGTATTCATAATTAAATCCTCGAAAAGCTATTGATAGAATTTTGGGGATTTTTTTATTTGCACATGTTGAAATCACCTGTACTGTCTATCCTGTGCGACATTTCTAATGTCGTACTACAGATAATGCGGATTTGTAATTCGCCCTCTGCAACAATAGGGATATGGCTTTAGCCTATCCTTGCCATCCTCCATTTCAACGACAAAATCATTCAATCGCCCTTACAACTGCCTCATGATCTATCGGAAAATTGCAAGAATTGGCTATGAAACAATGTTCATTTGCAGTACGGTGTAAACCCATGGCTTCTTGGGTTTTTGAGTCGTCAGTAATCACAATTTTAGGTCTCAGCAGTACTTTAGTGAAACGCCCACTTCCTTTAGCAGATTCTTCCATAATGCCGTATGCCTCATCTTGATAGCTTTGCACAACAATGCCAGCATTGGCACACAAATGCAAATACCACAGCATATGGCAAGAAGAAATGGAAGCCAGAAAAAGTTCTTCCGGGTTGTATTTGGACGCATCACCTCGAAAGGCAGGATCGGATGAAGCCGACAACTTAGCTTTTCCCGCAATCTGGATGCTATGGTCGCGGAGATAAGCTTGATAATTTTTTGTCCCTTCTCCCAGGTTCCCCTCCCATTTTATGCTGAGGTTGTAATAATGTTCTTTAGCCATTGGCAGGTAAGCATTTTGTTATTGATAAATCCATACTCAAAAATAAGGAATTACAGACAATGCTTTAAAACGCAAATGTTTTATTCACAAAATACCAAATGAAAAATTCTGCCTTACCAGTAAGAAGCTTTGATAAGGCAGATGGTTAAATTAGTCAGGTATGTTGTAATATTCTTTAACAGCCTCATAATCAGAGAAGTCTACCTCAGGCGTTTCTTGTCTTCCATTTGACAACACACCTCCTGGGATAATCACATAGCGTAATCTGTTATGTGTAGTGGTACCAACCTGACCATCTGTTTCAGTAGCAGTAAAATCAGATCCATATTTTCTTATTGTTATCCACACATTTCCGCTTGCTCCCCTAATATTAAAATCCCTGCTGATAAGTAAACTCCCGGTGGTTCCACTTATATTATTCCAAGGCAAAAGAAAGGTAGAACCATTATTTGTAATCCAGTAAAATAAAACTACCCCATTGGAATAAGCAGATGCAAAATTTGAATTTGAAACAATCATTCGTTTTGATCGCGGAGTATTAATATCATTCCAGTTTGGGAAAAACCAGTCCGAATAGATCACATTTGCAGTACCGGTATCACCCTTATCGCCCTTATCACCTTTATCGCCTTTGTCACCTTTCTCACCTGCTTGTCCTTGTTCACCTTGGGATCCCTGAGGTCCGGGTTCACCATCTGTACCACAGCCATTAAAAGCAAAAAGCATTGCCACGAATAATGCAAATATTAGTTTTGTTTTCATTGTATTAAAATGTTAAAGGGTTGAATAAATAGTTATACTTCATGAAATTGACATGTTCATTTATTTTACAGCTAGCGATTTTTAAGATCATTTGCCTTAGGTTCGATTGTCCGAATTTCTCAGTTCGGATTGAGTAGCCCAAGACCTATTTGGTCACAGCAAATCAATGTGCTAGTGTCGGATCAAAGGTATGTTCAGGATTATTAGAGCTTTAAAAGAATTGTAACAAAGACTGGTAATTTTGTAACATTATGCCCATATGAGCTTTCTGGGCACTTTTCTGGATAGGATTATGAAAAACTACTGTGCAATATTAAAGTACTCAATTTCAGGTGATAGAGGGGATAAATCGTCAAAAAGTAGATTAGATGAAAATGTAAGCGTTGTTTAGCATGAATTTTTGATGCTAAACTAAGTTATTTCGAAGCAGCTAGAACACTATTAATTACATAGCTAAATGACAATCTGCCACCTTATAGATTTGCTAATTGAGCCAATAACCGAATCTCAGCCATTACGCTATAATTTTACTGTCACTTCTAACCGGTTGTTATCCGGATCCAGTGTTTCAAATTCGAAATATCCATCGCCAGTCTCCCTAGGGCCTTTAAGGATCGGAAAACCTGCTTCTCTAAATTCTTTGGCCTTTGCTTCAACCTCCTCCACACTTTTGCAGCCAAAAGCTAGGTGGATGATGCCTTGGTGTTGCTTATGCACTATATCATTGCTATTGTTGGGAATGCCTGGCATATACATAATCTCGATGCGTGCCCCTGAATTAAAGCTTAAAAAATAGCTGTGAAAATCTTTATCAAGGTTAACATATTTCTCGCTGGCTTTGGCACCTAAAAATTGGACATAAAAATCTTTCAATTTTTCAAGGTCATAAGTCCAGATAGCTACATGTTCAAGGATCATAAGTTTTCTATTTGGTATTAAAGCAATAAGGCTGTCCCGATTATGGAACAGCCTCTTGTGTTATAATATTTTAATGGCTTTGATTATTGTACTACACCTTCAAGTACATCTTTCATGGCAACCCTTGTGCCATCTTTGTAAGGCACTATCCAGGCATCATTTACGCCCATTTCGCGTAGGTATTTCTTGAAAGTATCAGACTCCCAATAGTCACGGAAAATCCCCAGCGTGATTCGCTGCATACCTTCTTCATCAACTTCACCTCCGAAGTTTTCATTATTTTCAAAATACTTCGATAGGTCTTTATTTCTAAATGCACCTATTTGAACTTTGAAAACAATACCATCCATAGATATAGATGATTTTTTTGCATTTTCAGCATCTTGTTGTGCTTGAGCTACTGCCCTTTTTGCTGCATTTAACTGTCCTTCCGCTCTACGAAGCTCGTCGGTTAGCTCAGCTATTTTAGCATCTTTTTCTGCAAGAGATGATTGCAATGAGGTGGTTTGGGCTTGTAATGAACTAACATCACTTTTCATTGTGTTATTTTCATCATACATGCGCTTAAATTGCTCAGGTGATGTTTTTTTACGGCGTTTTTTCCATTCTTTGGCTTCTTTTTTAGAAAGTTGCGCTTGAGCTGCATCTATGGTAATTAAACACAAGACGAGCGATAATAGGATTGCGATTCTTTTCATTCTGTAAGGATGTTTTTGCAATATTTAAAAAATATATTCTAATGTACAACAATAGCTGTAAAAAAGTCAACATTTTGAGGGTCAGATGCATGATATTTTAAGATTTCATGTATTATTTTAAGAAAATGAGGAAAAATACAGACTTCAATGTCCTTATTTTACTTATCGAATAGCATTCGCTAATTGACTAGTTTTAACCCTAATATTGCCTCCATTTTACTTTTATAGAGCTTGTTTATTCTACTGCTATCGGAAAAGACATGCCCTCTGCTCCGTAACTGCGGCAAGTCATTCAATACCTGTTTTACTTCTTTATTCTGCAAAAAAAAAGCACGAGCTAAAAGCATCGCTCCAGATTTTTATTTTTTAATTTTCATAGTACTTAATCATCAAATACTCCAGTTCACAAAATAACCCAATCACTCAATCAAACCCTCAACCCTCAATCCTCATCCCTGAAATGTGTCAGTGTTTTGATTATTTCAATTCTGGATGTTGCTGAATATATTTATCGATGATGGGTGGTATTTCGTCTTTTAAAAAGCGCATAAATTTTTCTACGTCTTCAAGATGATTGTTGAACTCTGTATTCTCTTCGCCCCTCACTGATAATACCTCGGCAACTATTTCTCCAAATTCTAAGTATGACACCAATTCTTTTTTTAACTCGGTAGGCCATCTATTTCTGGAAATCACGAAAAACCTTTTGCGTTCACCAGGCCTCGTTATGTAGTCAATTTTGTTCTGACTTTGCAAAAGATTAATGCCATAACTCACAGCACTTTTGCTCAAAGAAAGATGCTCTTGTATTTCTTCAAAAGAGGCCTCGGCTTTCGGTATTACCATTAGTAAGCCCAGAATTCTTCCCAACGCAGGTTGCAATCCTCGCTTATCAAGGAATACGCCGATTTTCTCTACCAATTCTTGTTGTTGCTTATTTAGTGGCATTTCTCAGTATTCTTTTAATGGTTCTACCTTTATTTTAATGGTGAAGTTTTCTCTGCGTATGCTCTTTTGGCCTCTGCCGTTCTAACTTTTTACTGTTGAGATCGCTAGGGTCACACTGAGGCCGCTGAGTTGTGGATATCTGTAACCTACACGATGCTACAATTTCACCACTAAGATCTTTGAGTCTCTTATAAAACGCATCTCACTTTCTGTAGATCTTCAGTATTGCATAGTGCAAATCCAATCCAAATATACACTTTTTCAATTTAATAAAAATAAATTATATAATATAGTTCAGTATTTACTGAACTAATTAGGAATCCATGCGTATTTTATTTTTGTTTGCAATCTCAAACAAATTAAAAATTAAAACTTCGCCGGGAAACCGGTTTTTTAACAAACGTAAGGTTCAGTAAAAACAGAACAAAGTAAAACATATAGTATAAGATGATCTATAAAGGAAAATTATTATTTATCGGCCTCATTATGTTTGGCATGTTAGCATTTGGAACGGCCATGGCTCAGTCAGAAACAGAGTATTATACGCTCGAAATGTGTATAAACATTGCAAAGCAGCACAACATCAGGCTTAAAAATTCGCGCCTAGATGAAAGATCTGCCCACTATCAGCGTAAAGAATTACTAGGCATGGGCTTGCCTCAAGTCAACCTCAAAGGAAATTATAATAATTTTCTTGAGATTTTTCCACAAGGTATTCCCGGAGGGCTTTTCGACCCAAATACTAGTCCGGACGAAATCCATGTTATCGCATTCGGTGTCCCGCATTCTTTAAAAGCCGGACTTGAAGTTTCACAATTGATCTTTAGTCAATCTTATTTGGTAGGGCTCAAGGCGGCACGCAGTTCGGAGGAGTTTTATTACCTTTTGAGCAAGCAGACAGAGCAAGAAATCATTTATGAAGTTACCCGCAATTATTACGGTGTTATTTCTGCCAATCTCCAAAAGGAGAGTCTCAAAGCCAATTACGATAAAATTCAGTCGCTTAAAGGCATCATCCAATCGCAAGTAGATAACAATCTTGTCAGAAAAGTTGATTTGAGCAGGGTAAATGTAAACCTGATTACGCTAGAAACACAAATGGACGAACTTGAAATAAGTTTGGAGCAACGCATCAATTATCTAAAGTTGCTTATGGCCGTACCGATGACTAGCACCATCAATTTGGCGCCTATTGACCTTGATTGGGCTGAAAAAGCGGTGCATCCTGAGTCTATGAGCGCAGACATTTCTAACAGATACGATCTAAAAACCATAGAAATGCGTCAGCATCTCAATGAGCTAAATGTCAAAAATATTGCGGCAGGATACTACCCAACTTTATCAGCATTTTTGGATGTCAACTACAATGCTTTTTCCAATAGTTTGGACTTTTTGAGCACAAGTCATAATTGGTTTCGAGGCTCCTTGTTGGGTGTTCAGCTAAATGTACCCGTTTTTAATGGCTTTCAGCGCAAGCATCAGATCACCCAAGCGAGGATAACCTCTGAGAAATTGAAAGGGGAGGAGTTTAATATCCGGCAATCTGCCGCCGCCGAATATTTTAATGCTTCTCGAAAAATCAATAATTCGCTGAAAGGCCTTTTCGCTCAACGCGATAATGTGGAGCTTTCAGAGGAAGTATTCACCCAGACAGAAAATTTATATAAAGAAGGTTTGGCATCACTTACTGATCTGCTAGATGCCGAAGCGGCACTTCGAGAATCAAGATCGGCCTATTACAGACAGGCAGTGAATGTGAAAATCGCCGAGGCTGACCTCTTAAATGCCACAGGCAATATAGATCAGGTAATCAATTAAGCTACAATTCAAATAGCGCATTCTATCATATTAAATCATAAGTAATCGATAAAGTGCATCGGCACAATCATTTTTTCAAAATCTCCATCGAATTTAAATAGTACTCAAATGAAAAAAATCATAATTCCAGTAGTAATCGTTTTAGTAGCCTTTTATATGGGCTTTACCTTATATAGTAATAAACAAGAAATGGCTGTTAAGGCAGAGTCATCTATGCAGACGAGCCGTTTTATTCCTGTGAAAACAGAGATTGTTCAAGCATCAGATTTCCAGCACAAGTTTATTTCAAATGGTACTTTTCAACCTGCGCAAGAGCTTAGCCTCAAGTCTGAAGCCAGCGGAAAAGTAACCAAATTGTATAAAAGGAAAGGAGATGTGGTAAAATTAGGCGAGCCCATTGCCAAATTGGATGATGAACTAATTCGCTCAGAGCTAAAGCTTACTGAAATAAGGATTAAACAAGCACAAAGAGATTTGGGTAGATACCGTAATCTTGCCACCACTGATGCCATTACTAGAAAGCAATTGGAAGACGCTGAAAATGCGCTTGAAATGGCAGAGGCAGAATTGGAAATGGTGAACAAGCGCTTAGAAAATACCTTGATAACAGCGCCTATTTCTGGTTATATCAATGCAGAATATATTGAAATGGGTACTTTGCTAAACCCCGGTATGCCCATTGTAGATATTGTAAACCCAAATCCCCTCAAACTGGTGATCCGTGTATCTGAATCTGAAGTGGTCTACATTTCAAAAGGTGATCAAGTAAAAATAAGTACCAATGTTATTCCGGATGTATTTATGAATGGCGAAGTGGTTTTTATCAGCAACAAGGGAGATGCTGCTTTGCGATACATTGTAGAGGTGGTGTTAAAAGAAAAGAACCCCGCCGTAAGACCAGGCATGTTTGCTTATGCATCTTTTGACTACACGCAAAATGCATCTATCCGCATTGACCGCAAGGCAGTGGTAGGTAGTTTAAAAAATCCGGAAGTATTTGTGTTGGACAACGGCCTTGCCAAGCTTAAAAGAGTTCGTCTGGCACCTGATGGACAAGACAAGGTAGTTGTATTGGATGGTTTGCACCAAGGAGAGAAGCTAATTGTCTCAGGACTTATGAATCTCCAAGATGGTATGGTAGTCAAAGAAATGTAAGATAAATAATATTTGCTTTTAGATTCAAGATTCATGAATATCACAAAAATATCTATAAAGAGGCCGACCTTAGTGGTTATCCTTTTCACCGTGCTAAGTTTGCTGGGTATATTTTCCTATACGAAAATGTCGTATGAGCTTTTGCCAAAATTCGCTATGAATGTGGTGACGGTTTCTACCTTCTATCCGGGTGCGGCTCCATCAGAAGTTGAAAATTCGCTCACGCGTAAAATCGAAGATGCACTTTCTTCTTTAGAAGGCATCGACGTTATGAAGTCTACGTCCTTGGAGAGCTTCTCAATTATAACCATAGAACTTACAGAAGGCACAGATGTAGACCTTGCTTTGCAAGATGCCCAAAGAAAGATCAATGCCATTCAAGGGGATTTGCCTGACGATGCCGACCCGCCAAGTATTGGCAAATTCAGTCTCGACGATATGCCCATCATCCAAATGGGGGCATTTGCCGAACTTGAGCCTGTGCATTTCTTCGATTTGATCGATAAGAAAATCCAACCATTCATTGCTCAAATACCAGGGGTTGCCAATGTGAACATATTAGGAGGTACGCAGCGGGAAATAAGAATAAACCTGAACAGCAATAAATTGGAGGCTTACGGTATTTCCACGATTCAAGTAAGAATGGCCATT
>DAIQNU010000115.1:8611-9648 GCA_036788235.1 Cyclobacteriaceae bacterium | reverse complement strand
TAAAAGTATCACCATAGCAATACCTCAGTTTACTGGTCGCAATCTTAAAAATACTATATCAATTTTTGATGCCTCTCAAATTATTGATCCATCCTAACAATGATAGCCAAGTTTGATTGGAAGCACATAATGCGGCATCAGGCAAAGGCAACATTTCAATCATTTCAGGATGCGCACTTAGTAGATTTGGTACGTTACTATTATCGAATTTAGCAAATATTAAAGTTTTCACCCGTATAGAATCTTGCGAACTATATAATATGTCATTCGTCCGCTTCACTGATTTAACCAATTTGTAGGTTATAGTTTGAGCCCCCGAATTGGCAACATTTTTTAGTTTTAATAGCGGTAGAAAAAACCCTACTAGACCAGCCAAAGGTGATACTTGTAAAAATTGAGTTGAATTACCAAGCCAAGGGTCGAATAGAATGCAAGCGGAAATTTCTGAAGATTTATTTTTTGATAAATAATAAACTGTAGCTAGTGCACCCAGACCAACACCTACGAGCAAGATGGGGATTTCATTAAATTCGCTTCGTGCCAGCATGCATAGTGCTTCTATGTCATTAGCATAATCAGCTACGGAATTGCTGTGTTTTTCTGTGTCAGCCGATTGGCCATGACCATGTA
Source organism: Cyclobacteriaceae bacterium (assembly GCA_036788235.1). GTDB lineage: Bacteria > Bacteroidota > Bacteroidia > Cytophagales > Cyclobacteriaceae > JAFIEV01. The sequence continues at coordinate 9,018 of DAIQNU010000115.1, read as the reverse complement.
AATCACAAGTAAAAAAAGCCATATTGTGATCCATGAAAAAATTAGCCATCGCGTCATAATCATCAGACTTTTGACCTTTGCAATGTATCAGACAAATGAGAGCATCGGGCATTTCGGGCCACATAGCCGTAGCATGTAGCCTGTTGCCACCCGCAGTGTATATTTCAAAAGATTCTCTTTCCATGAAAATATATAGGTTCTATTAAGAAACTATGATTTATATATACTTGATATGGCAAATCTATACTATTTAGCCTTTAAATTTTTAAATTGCCGACGTTTGTATAATAGGCAGTAGAATGCCTCCATAAAATAGGGAGTTGAATTGAAAAAATCATATATTATATTTTTTGTACTCCTTACAGTGATCGCCACAGCACTGTACTTGTATGCGAAGTACTATCAGA
>DAIQNU010000115.1:0-8601 GCA_036788235.1 Cyclobacteriaceae bacterium | reverse complement strand
AAATACACAGCTATGGGATTTGATTCCCGGCAATGCCATCGTCGTCTACGAGTCCAAAAATGTAGTCGGAGCCTGGAACAGTGTTACAAGTCGGGATTTTTGGGAAACAGCTGCTATGATTCCCAATTTTGGCGAGATGACTCAGTCTTTTACTTTATTAGACAGCCTAAGTGGTAAATCAGGTCGACTCGACCAACTTACGCGAAATCAATCCTTTATGGTGTCAGTGCATGTCACTGCCGCCGACAAGTTCGGATTTCTTTTTTATCTGAATCTTGAAGGTGAAGACGCTAAAGATATCCTGAAAGAAATCACTTCAGGATTTGCGCGAAATAACAATCTAACCCTTAAAACCAGAAACTATTTGGGGCTCGAAATAAATGAGGCAAGAAATAAAAACTCAAAACAAGTTTTTTCTTGGTTTATCCATGAAAACTTGTTGACAGCCAGCTTTACCCCTTTTTTGGTAGAAGATGTAATCAGAAATACTTCAAACGATTTTGCTGATAACTTTGCTTCTAAAGTCACATCCCTCAACGTTGTAAATAAACTTAGCAATGACGATGGTGACATTTACATCAACTTTAAGGAAATCAGTAAGTTGATGAGTGTATTTGTAGATCCTTTTGTAGCTAAACAACTTAGCCAGGTGCAGCATTTTGCTCAAAACCTATATTTCGATGTGAAAGCTACGGACAACGAAATACTATTTAATGGAACAAGTACCCTTAAAGAACGTCCAGAAAGAGATTATGTAAGTATATTCAAAAACCAATCGGCACGACCAATAGAGCTGGCAAGTTTGTTACCACTGCGTGCTGCATGGCTTTACCACCTCACTTTCAGCGATTTTTCAACTTGGCAAAGTAGCTTATCAAGATTTTGGGCCGACCACGATACAACTGCCTTTAACCGGTTTATGAATTTTGACGCCGACAAAGAACTCAACTTCGACTGGATAGATGGAGAAATTGGCATAACCAGACTGGAATCTATTGATTTAGCCAACCCCGATCAATTGGTTTTTTTCAGAGCCGATGATGCCGATAAGGCATTTGAATTGCTTTATGGTTTTACAGAAAAGTATAACGCCTCCTTGGGCGACAGTTTGTATGCCGAAGAATTTGGTGACCGACTTATCGTGCAGCTCAATTACCCTGAGTTTCCTGCTACTATGTTAGGCAATTTATTTACTGGCTTCGAAAACGCTTACTTTACCACTTTTGAAAATTACATAGTAATGGGCAACAGCATGCAGGTGGTGAAGCGATTGTTTGAAGACGTAGAAAATGAAAACACCTGGGGGAAATCTGTAAGGCATAATTTGTTTCTTGAAAATACTATGAGTGAAGCAAGTTTGAGTGTAATGGTGAATTTGCCAAGAGCGTGGGCTTTTATCATTGAAAATTTGAAGCCTGAATGGGCAGCATTTTTTGATAAATATGAAAACCAGTTCAAATCCTTCGATTTAATGGCTTTTCAAGTGAGTAATTTTGATAACCGATTTTATACAAGCATGGCGCTAGCGCATCAAAAAGCCATTTATCACAGTCCCTCTCTTAGTCGATTTGCCAAAATACAAAGCAACTTTATGATGTCGCCGATTATCACCCGTCCATATATAGTTCGCAACCATAATAATGGACGTTCAGAAGTACTGCTGCAAGATAAAGCCAACATACTCTATCTCATTTCTAATGAAGGAGAGGTACTTTGGGGTGATAGTATTGGTAGTCCTTTGGTGAGCGAAATACATCAAATAGATTTTTATAAAAACACCAAACTTCAATATCTGTTTGCGACCAAAAACAAGATCCACCTCTATGATCGCAATGGTAGAACAGTAGAAAATTTTCCCATTTTACTGCCAGACAATATTGAGCTGGAACATCTCTCTGTCATTGACTATGACAATTCAAAGAATTATCGATTTATGGCAGTCGACAACAAAGGAGAAATTTATTTGTACGATAAAAACAAAGAAAATCTGGAAGGATGGCAACCTCGGAAACTCAGTGGTCAAGCATCAGTGCCTGGCGCACACGTGCGGGTAAGAGGGGGCGATTGTATGATTGCATTACAGACCAACGGTGTTTTGAATGTCATGAATCGTAGAGGTGAAATGTACCCGGGATTTCCTGTAAATCTCAATGCTGAAACTCCTAGTCAATTTTTTATAGAACCTGGTAATAATTTTGAGACAACCCGATTAAGTTTGGTTACGCAAGATGGAGAAATTGTACAGGTAAATTTAAAAGGAAAAATACTGTTAAGAGAACAACTATATAAACCAACTAAAGAAAGTAAGTTTTGGCTGGTACCAGATGCACTCAGCCATACATATGTAATAGTACGACAAGAGTATAACAAGCTGAGCATATTAGATCGTAAGGGCAAACTTACATTTGAACAAAATTTTCTTTCTTCAGGCGATTTGTATGTACAATATTATAGACTAGGGACGGCTAATGATATTTTTGCTGTTACAGATTTTATTCAGGAGTTCACTTATTTGTTTGATAATAGCGGCGAACTCATAAATTTCGAACCTTTGGAAAGCAGCTTTCCTATTGCTATGATGTATTTTTCAAAAAATAACGACTATCAGGTATATAAAAATTACCAAAATGGATTTTCGGTTATGTCTTTCAACAAATAAATTGAATCTGTAAAACTTTATGAAACTTCTTTTTCTCAAAAAAATCTCTATTTATCTCATTTGCTTAGTACTTTCTCCGGTAATGTCATGGGCGCAAAATGAGGTATTGGAGCTAAATTTTGATAATCCGCAAAATACTGTAAAATACCATGTTGACTATACAGATGAAGATAATTTTGAACCTGAAAAAGCAGCAGCGGTATTCAATGATAAAATACTAGACCTCGAGCAACGAACCAATCTTGCCGTACTACTTCGTCAGATATATAAGGGCTCTGGTTTGGTGATCAATCTTGAAGAAATTTCTGACGATCCCCATCATCTGGATACCGCAAGTGAGAAAAATATTTTTAGAATCAGTGAACAATTTCCGGATATCTACCTCGAAAAATATGGAGACCGATGGTTGTATTCTGACCATACCGCAAAACACATAGAAGATATTCATAAACAAATTTATCCTTTTGGTGCCGATAAACTGCTTACATTGCTGCCTAAGCTCGGTAATAGAAAGATTTTAGGCTTGCACCTTTGGCAACACATCACCATTTTTCTTATTATTTTTCTATCGCTGGTTATCAACAAGCTGTTTGTGTTGACTTTTAAAAGCCTCATATTCAAGCTGATGGAGCTGAAGGGAAAAGGTGATGCCAGTAAAAAATACATAGTAAAAGTCTCCAGACCACTAAGTATATTAATTGTTTTTCCACTGCTTACACTGTTTATTCCGGTCATTCAGCTACCGGCTTACATTACAAGTTTTCTTATAACCGTTTTGAAGGTTTTGTGGCCATTTTTTGCTACACTGTTTTTCTATCGAATGGTAGACATCCTGGGTATCTATCTGGAAAAACTCGCAGCTCGTACCGAAACTACCCTTGATGACCAATTGGTACCATTGGCACGTAAAACCATGCGTATTTTTGTGGTTATTATTGGTGCATTGGCCATTTTATCCAATTTTGATGTAGATATTTGGCCCCTGCTTACCGGGCTCTCCATTGGTGGTTTGGCCGTAGCTTTAGCCGCTCAGGATACCCTTAAAAATCTCTTCGGCTCTGTCATGATTTTTGTTGACAAGCCTTTTCAAGTTGGCGATTGGATTACCTCTGGCGATATCGATGGCACAGTAGAAGAGGTGGGATTCAGATCTACCAGGGTACGGACATTCAGAAACTCTGTGACTTATGTACCCAATGGCAAAATTGCGGATTCGACTATAGACAATCATGGACTGCGTAAGTTTCGCAGGTTTTATACCACCATTACAGTAACTTATGATACACCCACGCACCTTATTGAAGCCTTTGTAGATGGCTTAAGAAAAATAGTAGAATCACATCCTGATACCAGAAAAGATGTTTTTCATATTTATTTTAATGATATGGGTGCCTTTTCACTAAATATCATGTTTTATATATTCTTTGCTGTGCCAACCTGGGGCGAAGAGTTGAGGTGCCGACATGAGATTCTTTTACAGATTATGAAGCTGGCCGAGAGCCTTGGTGTGCAGTTTGCCTTTCCTACTCAAACTTTGCACATGGAGTCATTTCCTGAAAAGCAATCAAATTCGCCAGTGTATGAAATGGACAAACTGAATGTAAAAGAAAGACTTAATACTTTTTTTAAAGGAAGTCCTGAAAAAGACAATTAATACATAAGGTGTTTGCGTAAACATTAAAAATACCAAAACATTGACAAATGAATTTCGGAACTAAAGCAGTACATGCCGGGGTACAACCAGACTCCACCACAGGTGCCATCATGACACCCATATACCAAACTTCTACCTATGTGCAGGAATCGCCAGGAAAGCATAAAGGCTATGAATATTCGAGAACCCAAAATCCTACCCGCGATGCCTTGCAAAATAGTATAGCGGCTCTGGAAAACGCCAGGTATGGCCTTGCATTTGCCTCAGGTTTAGCAGCTATGGATACCCTGCTTAAGATGCTAAAACCCGGAGACGAAGTGATCAGCACCAATGATTTGTACGGCGGAAGCTACCGGCTTTTCCGAAGAGTCTTTGAGGGCTTTGGCATTAAGTTTCAATTTGTAGATTTAAAGAATGCCCCGGATGTAGAAAAATTTATTACTAAAGCTACTCGACTAATCTGGATAGAAACCCCGACCAATCCCATGATGAACATTGTGGACATTGAGCAGATTTGTGAGATCGCCCATAAGCATCAAATATTGGTGGCTGTAGACAATACCTTTGCCACACCCTATCTACAAAGACCCATGGATCTTGGTGCTGACATAGTAATGCACTCTGTAACCAAGTATTTGGGTGGTCATTCAGATGTGGTGATGGGCGCATTGGTACTCAATGACCATGAAATACATGAAAAACTGGCCTTCTTACAAAATGCTTGTGGAGCAGTTCCAGGCCCACAAGACTGTTTTTTGGTATTGCGTGGCATCAAAACCCTACACTTGCGCATGGAGCGGCATTGTGTAAATGGTCGGCATTTGGCAGAATACCTCAGCAGTCACCCCGATGTAGCCAAAGTATATTGGCCAGGTTTTACGCACCACCCAAACCATGCTGTTGCGGCTCGGCAGATGAAAGACTTTGGTGGAATGATTTCCTTTTCTCTCAAAAATGATAATCTGGCAGCAGCCATGAAAGTATTGGAGCGATTTCAGCTTTTTTCATTGGCTGAGTCACTCGGTGGAGTAGAGTCCTTGTGTGGTCACCCAGCTAGCATGACGCATGCATCCATACCCAAAGAAGAAAGGGAAAAAGTAGGCGTGAAAGATTCGTTAATCCGACTAAGTGTAGGAATCGAGGATAGTCAGGATTTAATCGAAGATTTGAAGATGGCTCTGGATTAAGACTTTCAAATCGAGTTTTTATATCTTTTACGTAAAGTTTTAGATAAAAAATACCCCAATACCTAAGAGATTCTTAAAATCTTCTTAGGTATATTTTTATGGTATCATATTGACAAACAATGTATTACGATAAATACATAAAATTTGATTTAGAGATAAATGGCTATGCCTGGCCTCCATTAACATGATTTAACAAAATTATTTTTCTGCATTTGCAACCTTTTCTCAACTTTACGCATCTATAAAAAAAGAAGAGCAAATCTGGCCTTACAGTGTGCTTGTGAGATACCAGCTCCAGTGTTTTTACCCTACTAACCATAACTATACTATGAAAGCTGAATTTATTCTTTATGTGGCACTTATGCTGGGCATCGGGCTGCTTTCTCTTTCGCAATCTCAACAACAAGATCCCGAATTTCAAGTGACCAAGGTTATCCCGATTGGTCATGGTACCAACCTGAAAATTGACCTTAACGCCAAAGTGTATGTAACACATGGTGATGGACAAAGCTTAGTAATTGAGGGGTCACAAAAGCAAATAGACCAATTGAGTATTGAGGAAAATAGCAACAAACTCAACATCAGTGATCAAAAAAAAGGAACCTTTTTAGGTTGGCAAACCAAAGCAAAAAATATCAATAGTGCTGAATTGAAAATATACATAAATATGGAGGATTTGACTCGTTTGGCATTTACAGATGCCGCGGAGATTATATCTTCAGATTATCAAATCCCAGCTGGACAGCCTACGTGTGTTGCTGAAAACATCAACATTTTCCAACTCAACAAAAGCTTTTTTTTACATGCTGATGCTTACCAGCTATTGGAACAATTAAGCAACGATTTTCTTGGTGCTATTCTGCCTGATGAGCTATTATGCCTTTTACGATCAGAAACTGGGCAAGTATGTAAGTTGACATAACCACCACACCTGCAAATTCAAATTCGGAAGAAAAACGAGTAATGGCTATAATTGCATCTGAAATAATAAACAATAAAGCCCCTGCATAAATCAGAAAGTAACTGTTTTCTCCTGTACGACCCCTACGCCAAATCGCCATAGCCACCATCCCAAGTATAACTACCACATAGATACCAACAGGCACACTTAATTGACCTAATGAAGGGTAAAGCAATGTATACAATGCCCCACCCGAAAACACAATAAGCATAGTACGTGCAACTACCGGAACCATACTCACCTGAATAGCACTTCTGTAGCGAAGCTTATAAAATACAAAAATATAGCACACATGTGCCAATAAAAAAGCTGTTAATCCTGCTATAAAAAACAAATCGCTGCCAAATAAAAGCGCAATATCTCCCAGCCATGCAAAAAGTAGCGCTCCAATGGATATATATTTGACAAGTTTGCTTAATTGATTTTTACTGTATAAAAGTATCAAAACCAATAATGGCATCAAGAGTGGCTTGAAAATAAACATGATCCAGTTTATACCAAATGCAATGGATAAAACTATTGCCATTGCACTTAATGCATAAATCCATATGGCATAATTATGAACTACTCGATGTCGCATAGTGCAGCTGTAACTAAATTATACTGATGAAATCGGCATGTCCGAAAGCTCAATGCCCTGAAAATGAAATATACCCATAACTTAGAAATAAATTAAATTTTCCAGGATTTGAAAACTTTTTTTACCCTATACGTATATTTTTTGGGTATAAATCAGAACTCTAACGATCATACTATCAATGTGTTAATAAATATTAATAACTCTAAACAATTTAAATATAAAACTATGAAAATGACAATGAAAGCAAGCTTTTTAGTATTTGGAATGCTGTTTACTAGTAGGGTAATGGCCTGTGAAATAAATTTACCAGAAAAGGAGTTTAATGAAGTAAAAAATGAAGCGTTTAAATTAGAATTGCTTGAGTCGTTTGTAAAAAAAGAATTAAAAGAAAAAGATACCTTGGTGGCTGGAGGTCAAATAACGATTCTGGACAAAAAACATGGCATTATTGCCAAAGGTGAAAATGACAACTTGGTCATTCAAAGGCTGCGTCCTGTGGCTGATTTCCTTTTTGAAAAAGGAGACGATCGTTTTTATATGATTGTGAATAAATAATTTAAAGAATTCAGCTTTATAAAATTCAAATTGTATTGCCCGAAGGTACTGGGCAATACAGTTTTTTTTAGCATTATGATCCGGGAATTTTTTTATGTCAATTCCTGAAAAACACCAAAGCATTATGTTCAACCTGAAAGCACTGGGCACATTAAAATCAAGAATATTTGAGTTCTCATAATTTTTCAATTATTAAAAGGAAATTGCTTGAGTCTTTTGTGAAAAAAGAATTGAAAGAAAAATACACTTTGGTGGTTGTAGGCCAGATAACGATTGGGATGATTTGTGTCCGATTTAAATCCACTTCACTATGTGCCTGAATCCTGAATGGTAAAAAGCAGAAATTATTCTATTACTGCATCAGATCATAGAGTTTAGCCTCGCATTATAGACTTGTTTTAATTATTTTCTCCAGTTCATCGAGACCCTGTCTTGAATCCCTATGAGTTGATATTTTTATTAAATCATCGCTTATTTTATAAATCATTAAGTAGTCTCGAATGATTTTAATTCTTATGTTTGAAATATCTGATTGTTTGCCAATTTCAGGATGACTGGCTATAAGTCCTTCAGCTTCAGTAAACAGCTTATTGAGTTTAATTGAAAGGATGTTGATTTGTTTCTGTTAATCCAGTATTCAAGTCTGTTCTGCCGGTCATTTTGTGCTCTTATTGACCAGATGACTTTCTTTTCAGCCATTCTTCTGTTTGTTTTTGAGCTTGCTCTGATGTTAAGAATTGGCCATTTGCAATCTGCTCTTCAGCTTCTTTAATTGCAGCCCGTTGTTCATCGGAAAGGACATAAATATCATCATCGAAATTTATATCGAGCAAACGATAAATTTCTTCCAAGGTCTTTAGATCCTTAGTCTTATTTATTTTTTCAATTAAGCGTTCTTTTAAAGTTGCCATATCGGAAATTTAGGAAATATACTTTAAAAACAATCAAATATTATTGAAGAGTTCAACTTTTAAGAATTTAAATATTCGATAATTATTCTGAACA
>DAIQNU010000114.1:1432-9779 GCA_036788235.1 Cyclobacteriaceae bacterium | reverse complement strand
ATAGCCTCAATATACGCATTTTTAACGTATTATTTAAATGCCTAATTCAATTAAATGATTCATCATATATCCAACGCTCAAGCTTGCCATCAGCAAGAACATAGATACTACCTGTATCAGAATCGCTAACAAAAATACGCCCATCTGAATGCGCTTTAACATCATTCATAAACGACGCACCTTCAATGGTATAAGTATTGACTTTATTCCCGGAACTAAGGTCAATTTCAACTAGTTCATCGATGTCTGCCACATATAACCTGCCTTCAAAAATAGCCATGCCTTTGGGGGCATTTAATTCAGATGACCATTTTGGAAAAAGAATATTACCATCTACATCGAGCACTGATATATATCCTTGCATATTTTTTTCAGTTGGCTTACCTGCAATATTTGAAACAAACAGATACCCTGAATCAGCATAAAACAAAACTGACTCAGGTGTGTCGATATCTTCCTCCACAGTCCATGCAAGACGAAGTGTCGGGTTTTCATTTTCAGTTTCTGTTGTTTCAGAAGATTCATTTACAGCACTTTTTTCTTTCTTACTATTGCAAGCCTGAAATACCATTATTGTGGTAAATATAAGTGCCAAGGTTAGGATATTGAATTTCATAATTTAAAGATTTAGTAAAAATTTATACGTTTATAGTTTGTTTATTTCAGATTATTCAATGAAGACTATTCATTGCTCAAATCTAAGCAATAAATCCACTGCACTCATATTGTTAATAGCAATAATTTAGTTTTAAAAACTAAGTTATCAGGCTATTTAGTTCTTGTCAAATGTAATAATATTAAATAAAATTCGTGATTGCTCTTGATATTATTATTTGAAACAATTAGCATCAATATTACTCATTTTTGATACGATGACGGAACGAAAAAGTGTAAAATTTCTGCAAGCATTTTTATTCGTTATTAGAATATAAATTCAATTTTTAATTAAAAACTTAAGGCAATTTTCCAATAAAGTACTCTTAATGCAGTTAATATTGCATTCGCAGACTTTAATCTAAAATAATTTTTAAAACAGTTAAATGATAATTGTGGTTTTTAATATTGAATAAGTCCTCAATTACAGGCAGTAAACATTTAATTATATTTTTTGTTTTATGTCAGAATATTTATGGAGCAATGAAGTAATTGAGGCGAATTTTTAAGGTTTCGCGTTTGAAGTTTTTTTTAAACTGTAAAGAGTCTTAAACCCATGAAAGATTTAAAAAGATTAGTTAGAATAGTGACCAAACTCAAGCAAAGACAATACCCCTTGCTTGAATTGAAGAGTATTAATGAAAATTCCAGTAAGGAAAATATCTTTTTTAGATACATAAAGAAAGGCATGGTAAATACCGATGATGAAGCTTCTGAAATGTTGTATGGCACCAAAAGTGACGACGACCGCTACCGAATGCTAAAATCTAGATTAAAACAAAAATTACTTAATCACTTGTTTTTTCTTGAGTTCACTGACCAAAATCAAAAGCTCACTTATCAGTATGAACAAGAGACCATTCAGCTATTGCATCAGGCTCGTATGCTTACTTTTACTGGTGAAAAGCGAATCACAAAAAATCTCCTTCTGAAGGCGCATACCCAGGCCAGCAGATGTGAGTTTACCAGGCATACTGTATCTGCATTGGAAGAACTTATACGCGTGTATAGTGATAATTGTCAACCACATCTATTTGAAAGCAACATCGAAGAGCTGAAAGCTGCCCGGGCATTGTATCTAAAGGAAGACCAAGCGCGTGAGACATATTATCGAATGAAGATGATGATTGTGAAATCGGTAAACTCACGCAAAAAAAATATGGAAATGGCTATGGAGGCCATTGAGCAATTAGAAGAATTGTGGAAGGATACCAAATCATACAATATTTTCGATAACTACTATCGTCTAAGACTATTGTATATGGAGCTTACGGCAGAGTTCGATTCCATCATCCCATTTTTGACCGAAATACAAACTGGAAAGTTTCAAGGCGTATCTCTCAACGAACATAGAATAGATACGCGACATATTACCTATTCGCTCATATACGCTCACCTAAAATCTCGTCAGCTAAGTAAAGGATTGGAGTTAGCTGAGCAATTTCATGAATTGTTTGATGCCAGTTCAGATAGCTGGTTTGCTTACAAAGAGACTTATTTCTTATTGGCAATGCACTCTCGAGACTATCGATTGGCATTTGATATTATTAGCCAGGTATTCGACAACAAACGTTTTGTATCGATAAGCAGTAAAGCTGATGAGCGTTGGAAATTATATAATGCCTATTTGCATTTTGCCTATTCTGGAAACTTCTACATGCGAAGCTTCAATTTTTCGAAGTATGTAGAAACTATGCCTGAATACAATAAAGAACGCGAAGGCATCAATGCGGCAGTACTGATTTTGCAATTTCTATATTTTGTAGAAAGAGGTGATCTGGAAGCCTTAGTCAACCGCCGAGATGCACTGAAAAATTACATGTCCAATCATTTTAAGGAGAATTTCAGTTACCGTACGCGTACTTTTTATAAACTGCTCAATATCGTGGTAGAAAATGAATTGGACATGAAAAAGATAACTGCTAAAAGCAAGTATCTCTTTGCGAAATTGGAAGAAACCCCTGTAGTTGGTGATGCTTATCAGGAACTAGAGATCATTCCTTACGAACATTTGTGGGAACTTATGATGCACATGATCCGTTTCGAAAGAGTTTCATCCTGGCAATGATGGAAGGTGAAAAATGAAAGGTGAAAGCTGAAAGGTGAAAGCTGAAAGGTGAAAGCTGAAAGGTGAAGGGTGAAGGGTGAAGGGTGAAAGGTGACAGACAGAAAGGTGAAAGGTGAAAGGTGAAAGCTCAACAGTTGAGATCAAAGTGAAAGGAATAAGCTGAGAGTTCAGCTTCACAAAATCACTAATCACTTATAATTTATAACTCATAACTAAATCACCGATCACCGATCACGGATCACGGATTACGCATTACGGATCACGGATCACGGATTAAAAAAACCAAAACTCTTATGGGTTTTTCATTTGCGCTAAAATCTCTTCATCACTGCTTAAACCTTCTTTTCGCCAAACTTCCACACCATCTTTGTAGACAATCAATGTAGGAAAGCTTTGTACATTTAATTTTTTTAGAATATCAGTTTGTATACCACCGTCTATCTTTACCAAATAAAAAAGATCTTTATTTTTTTGGGCTAGGGCTTCAATTTTTGGATCCATCACCTTGCAGGGTGGGCACCATTTTGCTCCAAAATCTACCAAAACATACCCCTTCTCAGGCAACAAATTTTTATAATCCTCCAAACTTATTTGTTGTTCGGTTTCAATTTCCTCTACAGGCAATCCGGCACGACGCCAAAAATTAAGTCCACCATCCATTTCATAAACCTTAAAGCCTTTAGCCGCCAAAGCTTGTGCGGCTTTTGCACTTCTAACACCGGTTAGGCAGTATACGTAAACCGGTTTATCAGTTTCAAGATATTTAGTTCTTTCCTTAAATTCTGCCTGACGGTACCAATCGGCATGCAATGCATCATTAAGTCGAAATCGCTGAAATTCAGTTGCTGTACGGACATCAAGCAGCTGGATATTGCCTTGTTGTATTTGGGAAGCAAACTCTACTGGTTTAAGTGCAGTGGTAGATGCCTGCCCACAAGCCTCAAAAGCGAAAGAAAGAAGCAAAACAGCTAATCCTTTAAAAAAATTTGGAAATGTATTTATCATATGTTTTTTATTTAATCGATAAGTGAATAGTGTAATTGATGTATTAACGCATTAGTCCAGTTCTTTGTGCAAAGTTTCAATTTATATCGAAGTGTGGCACCATAGTGCATTAAATTATTCCTTATTGGTTTGAATAGCATATTTTCGCAGTTTAAGTATAGCTTGATCATCTTGCGATTTATCAATAAAGGCCATAGCCTGGTCGCTATCAAGAAAAATATGATCTTCACCAACACATTCAATAATTCCCCACCGATCAAAAGCATCTCGAACAGGACCTTTAGCACCAGATAGGCACACATCTATTTCATCCTTGCGCCATAATTCGATCCATTCTTTGAGCTCGTACACAGCGGTGCTATCCAAACTGGTTACACTCTCCATATTCAACACAATCATTTTTAGCTCATTGCCTTTGGCTGCCACCCACTTATCAACTTTAGCTTTTATATAAGATATATTGGCAAAATATATTGGGCCATCTATCCGGATCACAAGTGCATCTTCTCTCACAATAAGGTTATCAAAACGACGAATGTTCCGATAGATTTTTGTGCCCTGCACTTGTCCCAATTGTGCCATATGTGGCCTGGATGCTCTAAATACTACCATTACCAGTGATAATACCATGCCAGCGATAATGCCCATTTCTATGCCGAAAGTTAAGGTTATTATAAAGGTACTCATCAGCATGGCAAAGTCAGATTTATCATTTTTCCAGAGGCGCAAAGGTGTCTTTATATTGATAAGACCTGCTACAGCCACCAACACTACCGATGCCAATATGGCATGGGGTAAATGGTAAAATAATTCTGTAAAAAAGAGCAGTGTGAGCACGATTAAAAGCGCACTGACTATAGATGCCAACCCGGTTCTTGCTCCGGTTTGATCATTTACGGCAGTACGTGAAAAACCTCCGGTAACTGGAAAACCTTTGAAAAATGCAGCGCCAAAATTTGCCATGCCAAGACCAATCAATTCTTGATCGGGGTCAAGCTTATAATTTTTATGCTTAGCATGAATGGTTTTGGCTACCGCATAGCTTTCGGCAAATCCTACAAATGCAATGGTAAGTGCTATGGGCAACAAGACCCGCCAGCTTTGCAATTCAAATGCTGGCATCGAAAAAGCAGGAAATCCCTCAGGAACAAAACCAACTACCTGCACACCATAATTAGTGAGGTCAAAAATGCTAACAATTATAATACCCATTGCCACCGCTACCAGCGATCCCGGAAATGAAGTATGTATTTTTTTACCGAATCGAATGATCAAAATCCCGCCGATCCCCAGGAAAAATGTAATCCAGTGAATATCGAAAATGTTTACAGCTATGGCCCAAAGTACTTCTTGTACATGCTCACTGTTTGGTAAATCAATTCTAAACAAGTGTTTTATTTGGGATAAACCAATGATAATGGCCGCAGCTGAAGTAAAGCCACTTATAACAGGATGTGATAAGAAATTAACTACAAAGCCTAGTTTGAACAATCCCATTAAAACCTGGATCAAGCCCACCAAAAAAGCTAATGTAATGGCATAAAGTAAATATTGCGCTGGCGAATGAGGAGATAACATACCTATTCCGGCAGCAGTTAATAAAGATACCATCGCCACAGGCCCTACTGCCAATTGCCTAGAGGTACCAAAAACGGCATAAAGTACCAATGGAATGGTTACGGCATACAAACCATGAATGGGCTCAAGACCGGCCAACATTGCATAAGCCATACCTTGTGGGATCAACATAATGCCTACAGTAATGCCCGCAGACAAATCACCTCGCAGGTCTTGTTGCTTATAGCCCGGCGCCCAATCCAAAATCGGCATTAACCGCTTTAAATAGTCTATCAATTTAATATTGCATTTGGTTTGGTATATACTAAGACGCAAAAGTAATTGTATGAGTAGTGCCTTTCAGTGATAAAAATCACAAGATTCAATTTTTCAAAAAATATTGATGAATATCCCTTAACTTGAGATTAACTTGAGCTTATGTGACAAAAATTACTGTCAAGGACTTTTGGCTGTTGTACTTTTGATGCATCAATCATAAAATAAGGTGTGTTATGCAAAGAACCTCTCGAACATTAACAGAACTCATTCAGGGTAAAAAACCGGTTTTGGTTGATTTTTACGCTTCATGGTGTAACCCTTGCAAAATGATGCACCCTATTTTAGAAGAAACGTCTTCATTATTAGGCAATCAGGTAAAAATAGTTAAGGTAGACGTAGATAAAAATTTGTTGGCTGCTCGCTCATTTCATGTGAACAGTGTACCAACGCTTATTTTGTTTCAATCTGGAAAAATAATGTGGCGGCAATCGGGTATGATCCAAACCAAAAAACTGGTTGAAGTCGTACATAAGTTTACAAATGAAAATGGCTTAATGGCCAAATGATACTAGCATTTAAAAAATAATAAAATATACAAATATGATCGTAGAGCAAATATATACCGGATGTTTGGCACAAGGTGCTTATTATATTGAATCAAAAGGCGAAGCGGCAATCATTGATCCGTTGCGCGAAGTAGAACCCTATATTGCCAAAGCTAAAGAGCGGCACGTCAAGATAAAGTATGTCTTCGAAACGCACTTTCATGCCGATTTTGTTTCCGGACATGTTGACCTTGCCAAAAAAACGGGTGCAGATATTGTTTTTGGCCCCACAGATATGCAGGTTGGTTTTGAGGCAGTTATTGCGAAGGATGGTCAAGAATTTCATATCGGAGATGCTACCATCAGGGTATTACATACCCCCGGCCATACTATGGAAAGTAGTTGTTATCTACTCATAGATGAACAAGGCAATGAAACCAGCTTATTTACCGGGGACACATTGTTTATAGGCGATGTCGGTCGTCCTGATCTGGCACAAAAAGTTGTGGCAGAACTTACCCAGGAAAAACTAGCCGGACATTTATATGATTCGCTGCGAAATAAAATAATGCCACTGAGTGATGAATTAATTGTATACCCTGCCCATGGAGCAGGTAGTGCTTGTGGTAAAAATATGAGTAAGGAAACTTCGGACACCTTGGGTAATCAGAAAAAGACCAATTATGCACTGAGAGCCGATATGACCCGTGATGAATTTATTGAGGAAGTGCTTCATGGACTCATGCCACCTCCGGGGTATTTCCCTCAAAATGTCATGATGAACATTCAGGGATATACTAGCATAGACACCATTCTTGACCGTGGCAACAGAGCGTTGACACCAGAGGAATTTGAAACAGCTGCCAATGAAACCGGTGCTATTATTTTAGATACACGTGATGCACAAGAATTTGCTAAGGGATTCATTCCCAATGCTATCAATATTGGTATTGACGGAAGCTTTGCGGTTTGGGTGGGCACACTTATTCCAGATGTTAAACAAGAAATATTGTTGGTTTGTGATAAAGGTCGTGAAGAGGAAGTAGTAACACGTCTTGCCAGGGTTGGGTACGATTTTACGCTAGGTTATTTAAAAGATGGTTTTGATGCCTGGAAGCAGGATAGCCGTGAGGTAGATTCCATTCTTTCCGTCGATGCACATGAGCTCGCTGGTAAAATGAGCGAAGGTAAAGTGAATATACTCGATGTACGAAAATCGAGTGAGCATAAGAGTGAGCATGTGATTGATGCCGAGAATATACCGCTCGACTATTTAAATGAAAACATGGCAGAAGTTGATAAAGACAAGACCTACTATGTGCATTGTGCCGGAGGCTATCGATCTATGATTTTCACTTCTATACTTAGAGCCAGAGGCTATGATAACTTGATCGATGTGAAAGGCGGATTTAAGGAAATCAAAGCTTCAGAAAAGTTTAGCCTTAGCGAATATGTTTGTCCGACTACTTTTGCGTGATATAATAAGAAATGGTTGAAGGGTAAGTAACAGAGGGTTGAGAGCTTAGTACTGCGTGCTCGAAGGCGGATGTTCCTCCTGCCTTTAAGTCTTAGTCCTATCCTCTTGCAATCTATTGAGTAAGTTGTTTTGATTTAAATAGGCTGAAAGCTAGATTTGTAGAATTCCATTCTAAACCCAAAATACAGATATGGCTTCAAAAAATTTTTTAATTCAAGGTAATCTCAAAGAAGAATACAGCGATATTTATACCCCGGAAGTTTTGCAAGTGCTTGATTCATTGGCACCATTTAATCAGGATGTCAAACAAGCCATGACAGATCGTACACGAAGAAGAGCCCTGCGAAATCAGAATAATTTCCGTATAGAATTTCTTGATCCGGAAAGCAACATTACCCGTACCAATATCAAAGTGAAAGATGCCCGCGAAGGTAAATTTGTTGGTGCACCCATTCCCCACGATCTCAAAAGACAATGGATTCAAGGAACAGGCCCAGCTGCAAAACCCAATGCAAGCCTTGAAAGTAGTATTCGTAATGTAGCCTATGCCTTACTTTCCGGTGCAGATGGCTGGATGTTTGACGGAGAAGACGCATTGGGACAAACAACCACCATGTCGCTTAACAATCAGCGAAACCTCAAACTTGCTATAGCCAAAGACCCAATCTTTTTAAAAGTAGCCGAGAAAGTATCTCAGGAAATGAATAAATGGAGCCAAGGATTTTTTGGAAATGATATCATCAAAGATTGGCGCAAGCAATT
>DAIQNU010000114.1:0-1422 GCA_036788235.1 Cyclobacteriaceae bacterium | reverse complement strand
TTCAGTAAAGAGCCATGTCATAACTTTACCACCATCATTTTTAGGGCGCGAGGCCTGCACTTAGACGATCGGCACATTAGAGATGCTGAAGGCATACAAATGGCCGCCTCTATCGTAGATATGACTTTGTATGTAGTAAATAACTACAAGGCTTTGCAAGAAGCAAACGCCTCCATAGTGCTGTATTTACCAAAGATTCAAACCGCAGGCGAAGCTGCTTTGTGGAATGACATGATCAGTGCTTTGGAAGGGCAGCTCAATCTGCCAATAGGAACTATCAGAGTATATGTATTGGTAGAACAACTTGAAGCTACTTATCAACTAATGGAAATACGCGCCGTATTGGGCGAACACTTTGCTGGCTACAATACCGGTCGTTGGGATTATATCAATAGCGTAGCCGATGCTATGGCATGGGACAAAAGCTTTGTGAATCCAAATATAGAAGACATAGTGATGACCTACGGGTACATGCGCAACTATGAAGACAGGGTAAGAAGAGCTGTAAATACAGCAGATGTAAAAGGAAATTTTGCCTTGTGGCAAGGTGGAATGGAGCCCAATATACCTGTGGGATCTGAAGCCGGCGTAACTGCAAGCATGAAAAAAGCCGTAGCAGGTGCTGAGCGCGAACAAGCTGAAGGTGCCAGTGGCAAATGGGTGGCACATTGGAAAATGGTGCACATCGTTAGGCCAGTTTGGGAAAAAGTCGGAAAAGAAAATCAGATGGGAAGAAAGTTCCCTTCACTTACTTATAACCAATTAGATTCGGACGGACTCATTTTACTTGAGCCCTCCAATAGAACAATTCGAGGTGCCCGAAACTTATTGAGCGTTGCCTTGCAATACGGCAATGCTTTCGGACAAGGAATGCAAGCTGCTGCCTTAAAACCCGCTGATTTTTTTGGCAATGATGATATTTTGTATCTGATGGAGGATATGGCCACTGGAGAAATCCGCATCAGCATATTATGGGAATGGTTGCATAAAAATGCAGAGCTTACTGAAGATGATAAAGAAACTGGAATGAAAACCGGCGATAAGTTTGGTAAAGAATTATTCTTAAGGTTGTTGGATGAAGAATATGAAAAACTTATGAATGCCGACAATAAGGATGTTTATGATTCATCCAAATCAACCACTTTGCCAATAGCTAGAGAAATCGTCGAAAAATATGTGCTTGATTCAACTAAATATCCTTGGTACATTGACCTGCTAAATATCAATTTGAACAACTATGATCTGGAGAAAGCTAAAATAAGAATTAAGCTTTATATGGACACCTTTAAAAAAGAAGGAATGAGAATTACTGAAAATCTTGATTTTAAAGTTTAGGAAAAAAGCACAGAGCATAGAGCTCAGAGCATGGAGCATGGAGCATGGAGCATGGAGCACGGAGTTCGGAGCTGAGTGAGTGAGAGC
>DAIQNU010000113.1:0-9935 GCA_036788235.1 Cyclobacteriaceae bacterium | reverse complement strand
TGTTCATTGGTGCCAAGCGTATACAATCGGTTATCTCCCGTGCTGTGTGATTTGTCTTTTTTAAAATCACTAAACATCCACAGCGAAAACTTACTTTTTCTGAATTTTTCTTTTTTAAAACTTTTCCAATCTAATTGTTCTGGATTATTGATCTTGACCTTGGTGCCAAAACCATAAAAACCAAATATTTTCCACAGATCACTATTGTTTTTTCTAAAAAGCAACAAAGCATTCTCTTTTTCTTCTGAGTCAGTTTTGTCATAATCAACACTTACCAGTATAGATTGGTTGTCCAAGGCATGTCTCAAATTCATGGCCTGGTTCTTTGCAGTAGGATTTCTCTCAAGATCCTCAAAGTTGTAGGTGTTAAATACTGGTGCGTGCAATTCTTTTTGTTCAGATATTTTGCTGAGAATACTCAGGCCGGTTTGTCCATTTGTCCACCATTTGTCACCAAGATTTACTTCTTCATGTATTTCAAATGATAATTCCTGGATGCGTGTTTCCTGAAGCATAGCAAATATATCTTGTGCTTTTAGCAGCACATCAATTTTATCTCTTGCGCTTACGTCAGTCCAACTGGGCATTTGCGCATTGACCACCACATTCATGCAGGCCATTGCAGCCAGCAATAAAAAGTAAAATGGTTTTTTAAGGTTCTTCATTGTTGTGCTTTTTCACCCAATCAGACGCGGTTAGCTCTCCGATATAAAGTTGATTCAATACTGCCTTACCCTGATACAAGCGCACGTCGGCCCAGGCATAAATAAGCGTATCAGAAAAGTTAAGCGTCGTTTTTTCAATCAAAGGCGCATCAAATTCATCAGCGTAATATCGACTAAAAGGAATGTCCACATCTATATTCGACCGTCCCTTAAAAGTACTCTCACTTCGCAAAATTGTTTGAAAATATAATTTGCCTTCAGGTCTTTTCCGACTGATACCTTTGGCTTTAGCATAACCTTGTGCATCTTTTTCCAACAACACAAACACTTTTTCACCAGGTTTCCAGTTCTCCTGCGGGGTTGTTTCTATGGTCATATTCCGATAGCCAAGTTCCACATATTTGCCTCGAAATAAATCAAATGGGTCAACAGGAGCTGTTTTGAATTTTACTGATTCACCTAGCCTGATGGTTTGCTCATGTATCCATACCATTCGGCCTGGCACAAACCATTGAGCTAAAAAAGCCAGAAATAAAAAGATAAGTGATACTTTAGTTTTCATATGCTTTTCAGCCTTTGGCTTTTTGCTTTTTAATTATAAAAAAATTAGCCATGAAAAATCCCAATCCGACCAATACAAACATTGAGCCTCGCAAAACAAAGCTTAGTTCGGCATCAAAAAAACGAGCTATTGCCAGAGAGGTAATCAATACCATTCCGTAATTGGCTCGTGACAAATCAAATCGCTGATAGCCAAAGAAAATGTAAAAAACACCCATGGCAAGCAAAGCAAGATTTGAAAGCAATTGACCAGCCATTGGCATAAAAAATCCCGCACCATAAATGAGCACCAATACAATTACTGCGGGTAATTCAGGGAATATATTTAAAAACTTTTCGTGTTTATATCTTTTTAGATACCATATACCCACTATCAACATTAAGAGTAAAGTGATAAATGAAATACTATCTGTCGAATTAAGCAGATTTGTTGTCAATGAATTATAGTGAGGAAGCTCTTGCCAGAAAAAACCAAAACTCAGGATAAGTGCCACTATAGCAACGCCAATTTTACCAATGCTTCGCCAGGGATTCATCCACCAGCTGTTGTCTTGTGATGTAATAAAAGCGCTATGCAGGATCAAAATCAGGCCAAAAAATAGCAAATAAGCTGGGGTCATGATTGATTTGAATTGAGCTGAAAAGCCGCCCAATACTAACGTAAGTGAAATGGCAATGATCCAGCCACCAATAGCTCTGTAGCGCTTGAAATTGTCTTTATAAATATCTCTTGCATATTTTGCTATGGGTATTAATATCAAAGCCCAATACAACCATGGCACTGGCCCTCTAAAAGTAAAATAAGTAATCTGACAAGCATACCAAGTACTTATAATGACAAATAGTAGAGAGACAATATTGGCTCCAGGTACAAAAATTAAAGGCCAGCTTAGCAGCAGCCAAAGTAAGAGAAAGTCCTCAAGTTGGCCATTGATATGATAAATCTGGCTCACCAATGATATACAAGCCGGTATAGCAAAAAACAGCAACAACGATGATGATTCGATAATTGGCCGTCTGTAGCGATGTTTTTTTATAGCGATCCAAACAAAGATCTGCGAAGCCAATAAGGGAAGAAAGGTAAATAGTAATCGGATATTCTTCGGAAATGCATCCCAATTGTGCGCAATAATAAGTACCAGACCCAGTCCGACTATGATAGCACCGAGTACAGAAAAAACTAGGATAGTATAAGACGAAGTATCTTTAGAAGTCGAATGATAATATTCTTCAATTCGAGCGACAGTTTCATCATCAATTACCCCGGCATCTAAAAGTTCCGGAAGGGCCTTATTCAATGATTTTTGCATATAGCATTAATAAAGGTACCAAGTTACATGCTTGG
Source organism: Cyclobacteriaceae bacterium (assembly GCA_036788235.1). GTDB lineage: Bacteria > Bacteroidota > Bacteroidia > Cytophagales > Cyclobacteriaceae > JAFIEV01. The sequence continues at coordinate 7,364 of DAIQNU010000113.1, read as the reverse complement.
CCGATAAAAGGCTGTGGGCTTTTTAATTTATCATGATGATGTAACATTTTATGGCAAAATGCTGACAAAGATCAAATTAATTGGACATACACTATGCCTTTGCTTACATAATTTTTAAATTGCAAAATCCTTGAAAATCAAGGAGAAAAATTATAACACAAATTTACAACCATGACTGTTGCAAAAAATGGTAACACTGTGCGTGTACACTACACCGGCAAACTAACCGACGGACAAGTTTTTGATACTTCTGAAGGAAGAGATACCCTGGAGTTTACGCTTGGTACCGGACAAATGATCCCTGGTTTTGAAAAAGCAGTAGAAGGAATGCAAGTTGGCGAAAAAGTAACTACAAGTATTCCTGCTGACGAAGCTTACGGACTTCCAAATCCTGAAATGATGATCGAACTTCCGCTGGAAAATGTTCCGAAAGAAATAAATCCAGAACCCGGCATGCAACTATCTTTGCAAAATCAGGATGGAAAAGCTACACCTGTTATTGTAAAAGATATAACTGAAACCAGCATTGTACTTGACGCCAACCATCCGCTTGCCGGAAAAGATTTGGTTTTCGACATTGAGCTTGTTGAAGTAAACTAAGGCATTAATTATTAGCCAGTCTCCCGGGTTAGCCCAGGATAAAAAAAATCCAAAGCACTAACAAAAGACTGCTTTGGGTTTTTTAATTTTTTAAGTTACTTAACGCTTAATTTGCGTTATACACCTTCTCGTAGTACTGATAAGCCATGCGATCTGCATCAAAATAAGGCACAACATCTTGCATATTGCTTTTCATTATTTGAAACCACTCTTCAGGCTTATCATAATATGTTGGTATTATGTCTCCTTCAAGTATATCGAGTAGGTTTTGCTGATCAGTTTGGTCTTGTTCGTATACAGGCAATGATTGGTCTACCTCAGGCACAATAAAACTATTTACTTTGTGCTTGGCAAACTCCGGAATCCATCCATCATAAGTCGAAAAATTGATCGATCCGTTCATAGAGGCAGTCATGCCACTAGTTCCTGAGGCTTCTCTGGGTAACCTTGGGTTGTTAAGCCAAACATCTGAACCGGCCTTGAGCAATTTTGACAATTTAAGTTCATATCCTACGAGCACTGCAATATTGTTGTTGCTTTTAGCCAAGTGTACAAGCCCATTAAAAGTGCTCACTGCATTGTAATCCATAGGATATGGTTTGCCCGCCCAAATAAATTGTACAGGATATTTTGAGTTTTGCATTATTTTATCAAAACGCTCTTTGTCTTGCGTAATCAGCGCAGGCCTTTTGTACTCGGCAAATCTGCGCGCCCACACGATGGTGAGCACCTCGGGATCGAAGAGTTTACCGGTTTGATCTGCAATAATGCTAAAAAGCTCTTTCTTCAATTCTTTTTTGCGTTTAAACAACGCCACTTGATCTTCTCTTTCTACAGCTTTGTACAATGGAGTATCTGCCCAATATTTTCTGTTTTGTGCATTGGTGATGCTGATAATCGGGCATATATTATCATATTTACCCCACATTTTGTTAGAAACCTCACCATGTATGCGTGAAACGCCATTAGAAATTCGCGAAAGTCTTAGTGCTACCAATGAATGGTTGAATACATCATCTTTGATACCCGATATTTTCTTTACCTCATCTAAAGAGACGCCACAGAAAAAGCCCATCTTCTCAAGCAATCTAATGTCGTGCTTCTCATTTCCCGCTTCTTCGGGAGTATGTGTGGTAAATACAAGTCTTTTTTTCACGTCATCCACTTTCTTGCTTTTACTATATAAATAAAATGCAGATGAAAGTGCGTGAGCTTCGTTGAGGTGGATTACATCCACATCGTGTCCCAGCTCATCGAGCAACTTGGCGCCACCTACACCCAACAATATACTCTGGGCAACTTTTCCTGCCGGATCAGAATCATACAATTTGTGCGAGGTTGTTTGTGCCAGGTAGTCGTTTTCAGGTGTGTCGGTAGACAGAAAAAACATAGGAACGGTACCAAAAACATGAGGTGGCAGAAAAAATGCCTTTACAGTAACCGGATGCTTGTTGATTTCGATTTCAAACTTGATTCCCGTATCAACAAGGAAACCATAAGTTTTTTCCTGAAACAATACTTCCATGGATTGATCTCCCTGGCGAACTTGATCATAATAGCCATATTTCCACAAAACACCGATTCCTATCAGGTTTTGCTTTAGTTCGTATGCGCTGCGCATATGCGAACCCGCCAGAAATCCCAATCCACCTGAATAGGTTTTTAAGGGTTGGTCTATGGCAAATTCCATACTGAAATAGGCTACACTCTTCTTATATTTTGGGTCAAATTCGTAGGGATGTTGAAATTCTTTAGGCAGTGACATTGGTAGAAATTTTTTAAAATAGAAAAATATATGACAATTTATTGCAATAATACTATTTAAATAGATACTTTATTGATAATTGAAATAATGATTTCTTCAATATGCCACAAAAATGATAAAAAGCTTACAAAAAGAAAACCCTGTACGATTTAGGAAATCATACAGGGCGTAATAATTTTAATTATTATGAAATAAATTGCTTAAATCGCTTAACATTTTTGTCAATGGTTCTGCTCAATACATCCGAATCAATGTTGTTCTTCAAAAGATAATCATTCACTTCGTTGGATGCTTCAGAGCTAAAATTGGCACTTTTCAATAAAACTATTGGAATATTTTTAAGCCTCGAATTTGATTTTATCTTGCTGAAAAAAGTCTTTATCTGATCTACCAACAGATTGTCGTCAATAAGTATGCAATCCGGCTTTCTACTGATTATCCGATTCAGACTATCTTTCACACTGAAACAAACTTCGGCTATGTAATTTTTAGCTCGATTATTATTTAAAATTGTGTATAAATTGGTCAACTCTATAGGGTTGTTCCCAATTATTAAAACATTTATGTGATCGCGCTTCTGCTTAAGAATCTCTCTGATTCCAGGGCTGTAATAGGTGGTGGTTGATGTCATCATGGTCGTAAATATTAGATAAGTTCAATTTTATATTAATTTATTATAATATCAAAACTTTTTTCAGAAATTATTTTTAGCCATTTCATCACATGAAGTTTGGCTGATCAATTATGCCAGATCATCAACAACCTAAAACTTAGTTTGTTTTCTGATTGGATCAAAATATTTATTCAACAAACCAACGCAAATACCGATCCAAAATCTGTGTAAGTTTTTATTATCTACGCAATCAACTTCATAGGGTTTTTTAAATTTTAAGTGCTTGAAACTTAAATTTGCTAATAAGGGTTTTTGACCAATTTTTCCCGGTTTAACGCTTCCAGATTATGGTAGTAACAAGATTTGACTATTATTCTCCTAAATACTCAATTTACAATAACAGTCCGGCGATTAAACCTGCAAGAATGATAAATGGAGGGGGTATTCGGGTAAAAATCAATAAGATGAAAGATCCTAAGATCATAATCATATTCAGCGCCGTGACATCAATGGGATCAAACATCAGAAATGCAGCTGCTACCACCATTCCTGCACTGGCAGCACTTATCCCTTCTAGTGAGGCTCTTATTACCCGGTATTTTTTAAGCTCTTCCCAAAACCGGATGACAAAAAATATAAAAAATGTTCCTGGCAAAAAAATACCAGCTGTGGCCATCATACTTCCCAAAATCTCGCCAAAATCTCCATATTGACGCATCGATAAAGCACCAATGTACGAAGCAAAAGAAAAAACCGGCCCCGGAACTGCTTGTACAGCTGCATATCCGGTAAGGAATTCCTCGGAAGTCAGGTATCGCTTAAATTCTACAAATTCTGTATAAAGTAGCGGTATAAGCACCTGACCTCCTCCGAATATCATGCTGCCATTTCGATAGAAATTCTCAAAAACCCTAAAAGGAAGTGCTTTGGTAAAATGGCCTAACAAGGCTGCAACTATAAAAACTACCGCCCAAAGAATAAAATTTGACCAATCAATTTTAAATCCATTTTTTTCTTCTACAGGCTGAGTTTTAAACTTAATTGCGGTTACTGAAGCACTCAGAATCATAATCACCGGAAATACAAAAGGCGATTTCAGCATGTAACAGGCTATAGCTGCTATGACCATTACTCCTGCCCCTTCGAAGGTCTTCACGACTTTGCGGGTGATAATTACTGCAGCATAGCTGATAAACCCCACGGCCATTGGCTGAATAAATCTTGTAAATGCTATAGATATTTCTGCTGACTGAAAATGCGAAATAAGCAATGCAAAACTTGTCATAACTACAAAAGCCGGAAAAATCCATACCAATAAGGTGAGGTAAGCCAGACTCGGCCCCCCTAGTTTAAAACCAAGTGCAGTAATAGTTTGTGTAGAGGTGGGGCCTGGCAAAAAATTACAAAGGGCATTTAGCTCTATGAGTTCTTCTTCTTTAAGGTAGCCGCGTTTATTCACTAAAACCCTAATAAATAAGGCAAAATGAACCTGAGGCCCTCCAAAAGCCGTTACAGAGAGTATTAAAACATCTCTAAGAAATATTAAATATCTAATGCGCTTAACTGTCATGCATTGTATCCTTGCCGGATCAGTTAATCAATATTATTGTGTTGTTTCTTTAAAAAATCTTTATTTCAGGCTACTTTGCATGCAAAGAAAATCGATTGTACGAAACCCATACCATATTTTATGGTTTAAACTTTAAGCATCCTGAAATATCACTATTTTAAAATAGATTTTCAACTTGTCTGTAATTAAAACTTGTTATGAAAAATCCAAACCCCTCTAGAAGAACTTTTATTAAATCAAGTATGACCGTTGGGCTTTATGCCGGTATTGGTTTACCATTGATTGCTTCTTGCTCACAACCTAAGAAATCAGAGGAAGAAGAAACATCTGCTGATATCAGCTCTTTTTCTCAAGAACCACTGCCTTATGGTTATGATGCTTTAGAGCCATCCATTGATGCAAGAACCATGGAAATCCATTATACGAAGCATCATGCAGGTTATGTAAACAACCTCAACAAAGCCATGGAAGAAGATAGCATCACTGTTAGTTCATTAGAAGATTTGCTTGGCAGTGTTTCGAAGTATTCTACGGCAGTTCGCAACAATGGTGGTGGGCATTACAACCACCAATTGTTTTGGAAAATCATGAAACCAGGTGGCGGAGAGCAACCGGGCGGAAAATTGGCAGAAGCCATCAATGGATCTTTTGGAAGCTTTGATCAATTTAAAGATGAATTTTCGCAGGCAGCCTCTACACGGTTTGGCTCTGGATGGGCATGGCTGGCAGAGCACAACGGTAACCTGGTGATCGGCTCAACACCTAATCAAGACAATCCGCTGATGGACATCTCAGAGTTTAAAGGTAAGCCACTTTTAGGCATTGATGTTTGGGAACATGCTTATTATCTGAATTATCAAAACCGTAGAGCAGATTATATCAAAGCCTTTTTCGACATCATCAATTGGGAGGCAGTTGCTGCCAATTTTGATGCTATAGCATAAGAATAGTTGTTCCAAAACTGTTTTGAAGGTAAAAGACATTAGCTTTCACCCTGGCAAATTGTCGAGTGAATTCTACATTTACTTATATCATTTACCTTTGAAACAGTTTTTTTTAACCCTACTTTCAATCCAGAGCAATTTTAAATTGCTCAAACTAATTTTTTAGCCATGAAAACCAAGCAATTATTATCAACCTTCAGCCTGACCGTTATGCTTTTTGCGGCATGCACGAGTGGCGGCAACAATCGTGAACAAAATGAAGCTGCTGTTTTAGACAAAGATATTGGCTACAAACTTGAGCTAATAAGTGGGCAAAATACTTATCAAGATGCCTTACTAAATATGATGCTTCCCTACGATGAAGATGAAATTGATGGCATGGTAGAGTTTGTATTTGAAGCCATAAATTTTAAGCCCGGTGAAAAAGCAAAATCAAAAAATGAACTGAACTTAAGAAAAAATTCAGCTGGAAGCTACATAAACCTACTTTTGAATGGCGAATCTCATAAACAACTCATAAGTACTACACACAATGCCAAGCTAAGCAATGGCCACTATGTATCACTCGCTTTTTTATGTGACGGCTATGACATTGCTGTTAAAAACCCAGAGGCTTATGTTGCCCGACAATTCTTGGTTGGCGATACTGAGCAAACATTCATCGATCTAAGCGAACCGATGATTTTTTACAATCAGCCCTCCGGTGTTTACAATTCTGATGAAAGTATTGTACTGGACTTTTATGTTTTGAATAGCACACTTAAAAGCAATGGTTTCCAGGTAGAATTACAAATAGATGGTCAGAAACATATTGTTGACTCTTGGGATAATTTCCGAATTACCGGGCTCGGTGCCGGTGCATATACTGCGCAACTAACCCTTTTAGACCCTAAAGGCAACAAGGTAGCGGGAAAATTTGCAACAGCTTCGGGCACTTTCAAAGTTTTGGGAAATGATAAAATGTTGATGTAACGGTAGTCTGGCATGCGGAGCCGCCAAAGACCGAAATGGACAAGTGCGGTGGGTGGCTTTGGCGCGGAAGGCTTGTGTGGCTGGATTGTGTGTAGGGCATGCGGGCATACCAAATAAAAGATGAATTGAATGGCTGGTATGCAGGTATACCAATATATTTCTTTGTAATGGCTGGTATACTGGCATACCAATATATTGATTAGAAATGGCTGGTATGCGGGCATACCAATATATTTATTTGTAATTGCTGGTATGCAGGCATACCAAAATAAAATCTTAACGGGCAAACAAAAGCAAAAAGGTCGATGAGGAAGAACACCTCACCGACCTTTTTAAAATGTCTAGTTTGAAATGACTATTGTTTTTTGGGCGCCACAGAAAGATTAAGTTCTGTAAGCTGCTCTTGAGCGATAGTTGAAGGTGAGTCAATCATAACATCGCGGCCTGCATTATTTTTGGGGAATGCAATGTAATCACGAATAGAATCTGAACCTCCAAACAATGCACACAAACGATCGAAGCCATAGGCAATGCCACCATGAGGCGGCGCACCAAATTCAAAGGCATCCATCAAAAAGCCAAACTGCTTTCTGGCCTCTTCATCGGTAAAACCAAGGCATTCGAACATGCGCTGCTGGGTTGGTCTGTCGTGAATCCTTACCGAGCCTCCACCTACTTCCACACCATTGATCACCATGTCGTAGGCATTGGCTTTTACAGCACTTGGATCGCTATCGAGCAAATGCATTTGCTCTTTTTTGGGCGAGGTAAATGGATGGTGCATAGCATGAAAGCGTTTGTTATCTTCGTCCCACTCGAGTAGCGGGAAATCGAGAACCCATAGTGCTTTGAATTTTTTGCGATCGCGCAGTCCGAGTTCTGTGCCCATTTTTAGTCTGA
>DAIQNU010000112.1:0-9942 GCA_036788235.1 Cyclobacteriaceae bacterium | reverse complement strand
TGTTGGATGAGATAGCGTATAGATCTTTTCCTCCTTTAAAATGGCAATCGTTCATCGCTTCTTGCGACACGGGTATAAATTTGCTACGATCATTAGTGGTGCCTGAAGACTTTGCAAACCACTTAATTTCACTTGGCCAAAGTACATTTTGTTCACCTTTGAGCATTCGATCTATGTATGGAAATAGTTCTTCGTAGGTCGACAAAGGTACTTTTTGCCTAAACTGGTTTGAATTTTTGATGTTCCTAAAACCAAATTTATGCCCAAAGTCTGTGTCCTGAGCAGTGCTTAATAAATCTTGCAAAAGGGTTGCTTGCACATCGTGAGGGTGTTCCATAAAATGCTCAATATCATACATGCGCTTTTTAAATACCCAAGAAACGATAGAATTTAAGATTTCCATGTTAGATCTTATTTGACTTTACGACGGAGTTCAAAATGTTGACCCAAATAAACTCTTCTAACCTGTTCATCACTGGCAAGTTCTTCTGCTGTGCCAGCTTTGAGCAATTTTCCTTCAAACATCAAATAAGCTCGGTCGGTGATGGAAAGGGTTTCGTTAACGTTGTGGTCGGTTATGAGAATACCAATATTTTTATCTTTTAGCTTGGCTACTATGGTTTGAATTTCTTCAACGGCAATGGGGTCGACTCCTGCAAAAGGCTCATCTAGCAATACAAAATTAGGATCAACCGCCAAGGCTCTGGCAATCTCGGTACGGCGACGCTCACCACCTGAAAGTACCATACCTAAGTTTTTTCGCACATGTGTTAAACTGAATTCATCGAGAAGTTCTTCCATTTTACTTTTCTGATCTTTTCTAGACAACTTGGTCATTTCCAACACGGCCATTAGGTTTTCCTCTACGGTGAGATTTCTAAAAACGGAAGCTTCCTGTGCCAGATAGCCAATACCTCTTTTGGCTCTTCTATACATCGGCAAGTCTGTTATATTTTCATTTTCCAGAAAAATCTGTCCGCTGTTGGGTTTAATCAATCCCACAATCATGTAAAATGAAGTTGTTTTACCAGCACCATTTGGGCCAAGTAGCCCAACAATTTCTCCTTGCTCTACTCGTACTGAAATTTGATTAACGACAATTCGCTTCTTATAAATCTTAACAAGATTTTCTGCCCGTAGTACCATAAAAAATTAATCGAACTTTATGTCTTTTGCCCTAAGCTGTAGGGTTGTTTTGCCATTATAATTATTCTCTTCCAAATAATAGGCCATAGAAAACTGCATGCCGCTGCCCACCAGGTCTGCATACTGTGCCTGCCCAAATGCAATAACGTCAAATACGACATCGGAGTCGTCTTGTTGCACACAAAATTTTAAATGCATGTCTTTTAATACTCTTGGTCTGCCCGAAATCTTTAATTTATCACTCATAAATACTGGCTGCAAATTGCCAGGACCAAAGGGAGCAATTCGACAAAGGGTCTCATAAAACTTTTCATCAAAATCGCTCAATCGAACGTGTGCATCAACGCCAATTTGTGGGATTAACTGCTCATCGGTTATTTTTCGGGCAACTACCTCCTCAAATTTTTGCTTGAAAGCCTCAATATTTTGAATGTCCATGGTAAGTCCGGCAGCGTACATATGCCCACCAAACTGATCGAGCAGGTCTGAGCATTCAGATATAGCCTCATACAAGTCAAAACCGGTGACCGATCTGGCCGACCCTGTAGCTTTACCATTCGATTCGGTTAGAATAATGGTAGGGCGGTAAAACTTATCCAAACAACGTGATGCTACAATACCAATGACGCCTTTATGCCAATGATTCTGAAATAAAACGGTAGATTTGGCGGCTTTGAGTATCTCATCGTTTTCAATCATCAATAAGGCTTCCATAGTGATGGTGGCATCGTAGTTACGGCGGATCGAATTTTTTGTATCCAACATACCGGCATATTTATCTGCTTCAGTTTTCTTATCGGTGAGCAGTAAGTCTACAGCATTTTTTGCGTGATCCATCCGACCTGATGCATTGATTCTGGGGCCAATCCCAAACACGATACTCGTAATATTTATTTCATCTCGAATGCCAGCCCCTTCGATTAATGCCTCTAAACCAGCTCTGGGGTAGGAATTGAGTTTCTTAAGACCATGATATGCCAGTATTCTATTCTCATCAGTAATTGGTACAATGTCAGAGGCTATACTCACCACCACCAGATCAAGATAATCATATAGCAAATCTGGATCATAGTGGTTTTCATGACAAAAAGCTTGTATAAGTTTAAAGCCTAATCCACAACCTGAAAGTTCTTTGTAAGGGTAAGGGCAATCGATTTGTTTTGGGTCAAGAATGGCATAGGCTTCTGGTAATTCATCGCCCGGAAGGTGGTGGTCACAAATGATCATCTCTATGCCTTTTGTTGCTGCATAGCGTGTCATTTCTACGGCTTTGATACCACAGTCTAAAGTTAATATTAGCGTGAATTCATTTTCACTTGCCCATTCAATTCCGGCTTTGGATATTCCATAACCCTCCTTGTATCGATCTGGTATGTAGTAATCTATGTTAGCATAAAAATGACGTAAAAAACCATAAACCAAAGCTACAGACGTGGTGCCATCCACATCGTAGTCGCCATATATCAATATTTTCTCATCACTTTGCATGGCTTTTTGAAGCCTTTTGATAGCACGACTCATACCTTTCATCAAAAAGGGATCGTACAAATCGTTGAGCGAAGGATTAAAATATTTGTTAGCACCTTCTTCAGTTTTAATACCTCGATCAATTAAAATAGAAGCTATGATGGGGTGAATCTGCAATGCTTCCGATAGTGCTTTAGCATTTTCTACTTCGGAAGGTTCATTCAAAATCCATCGGGTGGTCATCGGCTATTTTTAGGTAATTTACAAAACTAACGATTAGCAGCGCCAAATAAAATCAAAGATGGATAAATCGCTTCAATTTAAGGAAATCTTGTAAAAGTAAGTTATGCATTATAACAAGCTATTGAAATCTCTACACTAAACGACTTAGAAATTTAGAGTCAACAAATAAGCAATGTATTTTCAAAATCAGAATTGTGATAATGTATAGATATACCCGACTTCAAAGAAGTGTATTATAAAATCGATTTGAAAGTAATCAAGGTTGTAAAAAATATGAACCAATATGAACTGTATAAATTGGCTGGTTAATCCTGATAGCAAATAATAAAAATTTCTTTAAAAATACCTCTGTTTATCAAATGCCTGTAGAAAACATGCCGCGTTGCAAGGCTATAGTGTGTAGTATAGAGTTTGCAACATCAAAACCAATGTCTTTGGCATCGAGTTTACTTAGTTCATGTTGGGCTTTATCATAATAGTACAGTATTTTCCGCTTGATGGCATACCTACTGATATTTTCGGCCAATTTCTTGTCAGTGGAAATTTCAACTGCTTTATAATAATAGGCTATTCCCAAAGAATATGATATTTCCTTTTTAGCCCCGGAAGCTGCAATTCTTTCATATCGGGCAATGGTATGATCCAATGAATCTACCTTATCACAAAGAATGGATTCCGCGATTGTAGCTTGCGACTTGGTATGGTTTGCCAGCATACCCAGTGCAATTTCCTCTTTCCCACTTTTGAAAGTATCAAATTTTAGGGGAGTTGAGAGTAGTTGCCATATAGGATCTTCGGGGAAATGTGTAAATATCGATTGGACAGGTTGCATCTTAAAAAAACTTTTCATGGCCTGCAGTTTTTCAGCTTCAGGTGCCTGCTCATATGCCTGACTTGCCCAGCTGATATCGGCAAGTTGCCATTCCCCATCAATTTTAAATGCATTCCATGCATGGTTGGGATATCTGTAACTAATTTCTGCATTTTCTGAATTGCGCACATAGCCGGTTATTATGTGGCTTTCAATGCCTGAGTATCGACACATAGTATCAAAAAGCCTGGAATAACCTTCACAAACTGCTTTGCGGCTGGCAAGTACATCAACACTTTTTTGAGAAGGTATTTCTAAGGTATTTGCTGCATTCGAGTCGTAGGTAATATGCAAGGCGATCCAGGTGAAAATTGCCTCTGCTTTATCTGCTTCATTGTAGCCTTCGATTTTCAATTCTTTTATCAATGAAGCTACCGGATCATTTGAAACCTGCGCCAACACATGAGTGGCACTAAAAAAGAGAAAAATAATGATCGCCAACCGCCAATTCATATCCAATACACATTATAGATCAATTGCATTGCTCTTGCTTTTCTATAGATATTGAGCAAGAAAAATAATGAGATAAATTTACCATGCATACCCGTGTCATTCCACTTCAGTTTTGAAGTTAGCTGGTTGATGTAAGGGTGATTGAAGAATTAAATAAGTGAGCGAAAAAAAGTCCTAATTAAAATTGCTAGAAAAAAGTCTTTACGCGGTGTCTGGTGCACAATGTAAAATCACAAGAAATATTACACATGGTAAAGTGCAATTATATCCTGTCTAAATGAAGTCGATCCCTTGTACAAAAGCTTTGGTTTTAAGAAAAAGATATCCACAAAAAAACAAAAAACATGTTTAGGCATACAGCTGAAATGGTATTGAGCTCCATAGTATGTCGGTAGTCCGCATAATCTGGATCGCGGTGAACTTTAGTATACCAAATTAAAAAATAAGTGAGTATAGGAATAAGGAACATCTGAAAAAATAGTGCTGCATTGAGCGAAAACACAAGGAAAAAATAAAGTACAAAGCCAAAGTTGGCCAAAAGAAAGAAAATAGCTGTGAAATAGAACGTACCTCTAATGCCTAAAACCAAGCTCAATGTTCTGTCGCCTCGGCTGTAGTCTTCTTCGTGTTGATAAATCTGTGTCATGGGGTAAGATCCCCAAAGAAGCATCGAGGTAAGACTTGCCGGCACGATCATCATGGGGTCACGAAATATCTCCCAACCCGTAGGGTTAAGCCCTTCAATGCACATCATAAATGTGAAAAAACCTTGAAAAAATCCGGCAATAAACCATCCTGCAAATGGATAACTTTTAAGCCGAATGGCTGGATGGCTATACGCTTTTGACGCTAGTCCGTATACCAATAACATAACAGCAAATGGAATGCTAATAAAAGCACCCAGACCAATGGCAATGGCATCTAATAGTAGCGAAATGTAATATAAATCTTTGGTTACCATTGGAGGATATTGCAACAGACCAATACTATCTTCATCGTTGTCGAAATAGCTATTGTAGCCATTGCTTGCGGGATATAATAAAAAGTGAAGAATGACAAAAACCATTATTATATTGGTAACCGAAGCATGCTCACCTACGGCCAATGCAAAAATGAATACGGGCAATAAAAAGAATGAAAAAGGGATGCGAAGGTGCAACCAGGTAGACCGACTGATATTAAATATTGCCATATGCAAAACAAGTTATTATTTTTTTGATTGTAAAGCTATATGAATAGTTATATTACCTCAATCAGTACAGCCACACCACCATATTGCACTTCTCAGGATGATATAGCCCTGTTTATGGCAAATTTTCTTCAAGCTGACGAATACAATATTCGAAAAATCAGAGCTATTTACAAAGCATCTGGAATAGAGCAACGGTTCGCTGTAGTTCCAGACTTTCAAAAAGATACAGATAATAGATCTTTATTTGCAAGCAATGGTGCTCTACCCAACACTGCGCGTAGGATGGAATGCTTTGAAAAGGAAGCTATAAAGCTGGCCTATAGCGCTGCCGAAGGTTGTTTGAAAGCCGCTCCGAATGCAGCAGATACAGATTCTATTACCCACTTAATAACCGTGAGTTGCACAGGACTCTTTGCTCCGGGGCCAGATATTGTTTTGGTAGAAATGCTGGGTCTCAAAACTTCTATACAACGCATTGCAATTAATTTCATGGGTTGCTATGCAGCATTTAACGCCATCAAAACTGCTGAGAGCATTTGCCTGGCAAATCCTGAAGCCAGGGTGTTGATTGTGTGTGTAGAGCTATGTAGCCTGCATTTACAACAAAGTACTGAAGAAGATCACTTACTATCCGCTGCTTTGTTTGGCGATGGTGCCGCAGCCTTACTGATGGAAGCAAAAAAACCAGAGGATCGTATTTCACTCAATATTGCCAAGCATTATTGCGATTTATTTTTTGATGGTAAGTCTGAAATGGCCTGGCATATAGGTGATTTTGGATTCGAAATGAAACTTTCCAGTTACATACCCGGCTTGGTTCGTCAAGGCATAAAAATGCTTACCCACAATTTGCTGAAAAACTATGAACTAACAGTAAATGATATTGAATACTTTGCCATTCATCCTGGTGGCAGACGTATACTGGAGGCTATAGAATGTGAGTTAGAAATTAGCAAAAATGATAACCGATTTTCTTATGAGGTTTTGCGCGATTACGGCAATATGTCGTCTGTAACTGTGCTATTTGTATTGAAAAAAATATTTGATCAAGCAGTCATTTCCGACCTTGATAAGCATATTTTGAGTTTTGCCTTTGGCCCTGGTCTCACGTTGGAATCCATGTTGTTTAAAATCACGTAACCCAAAATATGGCCTTAGATTTTACCATACGAAATACACAAACCGAATGGATGGACGATCTTGATTGCCATGGTGAAATTGTAGATCAGACTTTGCGAGAACTGGGCACTATCAATAAACTACTTGGGGGAAATGCTGTAACACTTCGCGGTCTTGACAAACTGATAAGTCGATATTCGATTAGTAAAGATCAGGTAATACATATTGCAGACATAGGTTGTGGCGGAGGAGACATGCTTATAGAAATTGAAAAATGGGCTGATCGGCGTGGAATAAAAGTGAAACTCACAGGCATAGATGCCAATGCCAATATTGTAGAATATGCCCGGAAACATTGCGCGGCTCATGATCGCATTTCTTTCAAAACTGCCAATGTGCTTTCACCCGAGTTTGCAACTGAAAAATATGATATAATCACCGGGATTCTTTTCTTCCATCATTTCGAATCTAAATGCCTAGAGCAATTATTTGCTTCTTTGTTACGTCAGGCTTCTATGGGTCTGGTTATTAATGATCTACATCGCCATTGGTTTGGCTACCATTCCATTAAGATTCTAACCAAACTTTTTTCACGCTCACCCATGGTGCAAGAAGATGGCCCCTTATCTGTATTGCGCGGTTTTAGCCGAAACGAAATCGACCACATTCTGTCAGTTTCTTGCCCGGGAACATACACACTTGGTTGGTATTGGGCATTCCGATGGCTCGCTGTGGTGTCTAATGAAAACCCGTAAAATTAGGACAAGGCAGTATTTTATCTTTTCGTTTTACTTTATTTGAGCTGTTCCAGCTTGGAAATTTTACGATCATGCTAAGCTCATGTGTACCGCCTGTTTGAAATCCCAAAGCCGATAAGGTTAGGTCATAGCTATAGCCGATTTCTATATATTTCAGGTTTATACCAAATATTGCAATGATGGCATCTTGTTGCGCATTGCCGCCCTCGGTTCGAACCAATGGAATACCTCTATACCAAAAACCTATTAGAATTGGGTCGAATGCAAGATTGGCTCCGGCATCTAACTGTCTAAATGGCCCCTGCGTTTTGTAAACAAATGAAGGTGAAACATGGCTGAAGCTTGAACTCGACAATATATTATGTGGAATGGGTATTTTCATACCAGCATGTACAGAATATTTTATGGGTAGTCTTGCATCCTCACCCAGCATCGAATGATTTGGTCTGTTGATATGATGCGATGAAAAACCAAACCACATGTTTTTATTATACAAGACTACACCTGAGCTGAGATCGAAATAATTTGAAGATCCCAATTGCGCCAACCTGCTGTCGATCGACGGGCCATTGCCCCCTTCTATTTGGTCGGGTAAAAGCAGCTTATCAAAGTCAAGCATTCGCGAACCATAGCCAAATTGTACAGCCGGAGAAATGACCCATTTCTTACTAAGCTGAACTTTTGAACTGTATATGGCCGCTATGGAGCTTGTTCGGAGGTTTACACTACCCGCTTTATCGGTCATGGCCAGTAGTCCAAAACCACTGCTAAGATCATCTACCTTAAAATCATATGAAACGGCATTGGTTACAAAGGATCCTGCTAGTTGCGCCCATTGAAGGCGGCTATTGAGTGTGAGCCGATGATCGCTTCCTGCGCCTGCAAAACCCGGATTCAGGTACACTGGCGAGGCATAATACTGAGAAAACTGAGGATCTTGTGCCCAAGTTTTGCCAACTATACCTATAAATATCCAAATCAGGACTGCCTTTTTCATTCGTTTTTCAGATAATAATTTTTCAGTTTTCCAGATATACTCAGTGTCAGATCAATATACTTTTTATTTTCTATCGAAGTAAAGTGACATCCCCAACCCGGCTATCTTCTTTTCCATCGATATATTTGAAATACAATTTGTATACATACACACCCTGTGGGCACAATCTTCCTTTGTAGTAGCCGTCCCAACCAATACTAAGATCTTCGGTTTCGAAGAGTTGCTCACCCCATCGATTGAAAATTTGCAAACGACGTGCAACCACTCCCTCTGTGATCGGATAAAAAACCGTATTCATTTCGCTCCCATCGATATATCCACCATTAGGGCCATCTATATTGGGAATAAAAGCATTTGGAATCCGAGCCATATTCGTTTGTTTAGCCTCCACTGCTCTGTAATTGATAAGGGTATCAGTGCACCCTTCCGTAGTGATGGCAATAAGGCTAATATCAAATACACCCGAATCTTGATAGGTATGCACCGGTTCAAATTCAAAACGCTCGGTACCATCGCCAAAATCCCAAATAAAATCAGAAGCACCTCGACTTTGATTGGTGATATAAACCGGATCGTTAGGCAGTTTCACAGTAAGCGGCCTTACCGAAAAAATGGCAAATGGATTAGCATAAACTTCTATGATAGCAGATTTCTCTTCAAAAACGACATTTCCGGTGGCATTGCTGGCCTCAAGTCTTACAGAATAAATACCGGGCTCATGATAGGTGTATGTTGGATTTTCAGCTGACGAAGTGCCTTGATTGGAACCGAAATTCCAGCGATATGAAGAGGCATCGGCATACTGGGTAAGATTGGTAAATGAAACAGTCAATGGAGCACAGCCACTTCCTGGGTTGTAGCTAAAGTCTGGCACGGGTGGAATAGGATGTATCCTCACCATGCGGCTTTCGGTTTTTGAGCAGTTGTCCTCTGACACAGTGAGTACTATTTCGTAATCGCCATACTGTGCATATGTATGACTGAGCTGGCTGGCCTCTGATGATGTGCCATCACCAAGCGTCCATTGGTAGTCAAGATTTGTGGCCGAATTAAAAGTCTCGAGTTGCACTGTGCTTCCAGGCAAAGATTGTTCCATGGGATCGGCTGTGAAAAAAGCTGAAATATCTGTTTTGCTGGGAACAAAAAGCTCCACAGTTTCGGCATGGGTTACACAGCCCGAAAAATTTGTTGTAGCAAGATCAATTTGCAATTCTACACCGACATTACCAGGCTCTGGTCTCTGTACAGTGTGTACAAAATATTGCCCGGGATCACTTACGCTTTGCAGCAATCCATTCTCACTTAATTCCCAATCATATTCCGGTAGTCCTTGTGGTGTAGCATGTATACCAAAGGCAAAAGTTTCGCAATCTGCCTGCAGGGTGTCAATCTGTATTCGCGCTTGTGGTGCCGGATTTATAGCTACGGTCAGGGTAGAGTCTTGCATGCAAGTCGCCGCCACATCAGCTGACAAAGTGATATTGAATCTGTTGATCATGGTGCCAGAAGCCATGAATTCATGGTTGAATAGTGTAGAAGATCCAGAAATGGTTTCCGTTCGTATCATTTCTGCTGCCCGCTGCACAGTCCAGGTAAAGCTGCCCGGTGCTAAGCTTCGGGTTTCGGCATCTATCTGAAAATCTATTGGAAGTGGACTACAGTTTTCGCTAAATGGATCGTAATTTATATAGTTAAA
>DAIQNU010000111.1:2130-9945 GCA_036788235.1 Cyclobacteriaceae bacterium | reverse complement strand
TGTCTTTTCGAAATACTTCTAAGCCTTCAAGACCATTTTGGCACAGTGTGGTCTTAAATCCCTTCATTGAAAGATACTCAGATAAGATTTGACCCAAATTGGGATCGTCCTCTACGACCAATAATTTAGCTTTTTCCATTCGTATTTGGCAGATATACTTCAAATTTACTTCCTTTATTCAATACACTGGAAACATGCACTTTGCCCCCCAATACTTCAGACATAGTTTTAACATAAGCAAGACCAAGCCCAAAACCTTTAACATCATGTAAATTGCCAGTGGGTGCCCGATAGAACTTATCAAAAATTCTACTCTGCACTTCTTTTGTCATTCCAATGCCCTTGTCCTGAATTTCAATTACAACACCATGTCTTCTATTTTCAGTGCTAATAGTAATTTCAGGGCTTTCATTTGAATACTTGTTGGCATTGTCGAGCAAATTGTAAATAATGTTGGTAAGATGCATTTCATCAGCTAAAACCAAGCTATCTATAGCTTTTAAATTTTTGATAATAAGGCCAGATCGCTTGTCAATCTGTAATCTGATATTTTCTAAGGCTTGATCTATTACTGTATGTACATCGAGCTGTTCAATTTTTAATTTATAGTCATTTTTCTCAAGCTGAGCAATTTGCAATACTTTTTCTACCTGCGCACCAAGTCTTTGATTCTCAATATTTATAATTGACAAATACCTTTGCGATAGTTTAACATCAGCGTTGATCTCTACATCTCGAAGCGCCTCACATGCCAATGAAACGGTGGATATGGGTGTCTTAAACTCATGGGTCATATTATTGATAAAATCATTCTTCATTTCAGAGAGCTTTTTTTGTTTGAGAATGGTGTATACCGCATAAGCAAAACAAAAAATAATAATGGCCATGAGTACTACAGAAGATGCCAGTGAAACCCATATTTTTCCCAATAAGAAACTACGCTGATCTGGAAAATGTAGCATTAAATAATTGGAATGGGCAATAATATCGCGCGGAAATAGATAAACTTTAAACTCAGATTTTACCAATTCATCCAAGTCATTTCCCGCATTACTCATCAATATTTTGTTTTCGTCTGCATCATAAACACCAAATTGAAAGTCAATGTCGATGCCACGATCATACAATGTGTTGCGCAAATGTTTAAGCAGCGTTTCTTCAGTTATTCTATTATCGATTTTTCTTTCTTTAGATAATAGCTCATTAAGTACAACGGTAACCATTTGAGATTTTTCCTGAACTTTCTGAATTTGGCTGCGTAAGGTGGTATCATAACTTTCTATCGAATCGATGCGCGATTTAAATCTTTTGATCTCGATCAACACATCTTCATCCATTAGATGACCTTCAGGAAAAATTTCATTCATATTAGCTTCTACATCACCCTTGATACGCGGATCGTTGAGGTTGATGGTATCCCTACCCAGAAAAAGCGCCTGAATAGACTCATCGGTATAGAATATCTTATTTTTACTTTCTGCCAGTGGGTTTTTACTGATAAACCGTATACTATCCAACCCAATTACTGTAGCATCTCCTTGCGATATTTTTAATTTTTTTGCTGCTGTAAATAGTACCTCCTGCTGCTCGAGTTTATCTCTTACCGACTGTAGTGCACCTTGAACTTCTTGTTTAAATTGATCTTCGTTGATATCTATAGCGCTTTTAAACCAATAAAGCTGAAAGCCAACAAGGCCTATCAGCGCTATGCTCATGAGCAAAATGATCCATTTGAGTGAACTTTCCGACATAATGGCAAAATTACGCTTTTAATTCCCTGGCAACCATATTTTAACGATTTTTAACCTTATCCCAAATATTAATTGAATAATAATTGGGATGTCGTATTTTTGCCGAGTTTTGTTGCTCCAACACTCATAAATTTTCTAATGGAATTAATTAATAACAAGTATACTGTTCAGGGTTTGGACCTGATTGAAGTGGCTAAAGAATTTGGCACACCCCTTTATGTATATGATGCATCGAAAATCAGCAGTCGAATTGAAGGGCTAAAGCAAGCCTTTCCGGATATGAACATGCGGATAAAATTTGCTTGTAAAGCATTAAGCAATATTTCGATATTGAAGTTGATGAAAAAAGAAGGGGCTGAGCTCGATGTGGTTTCTATTCAGGAAGTAATGTTGGGACTTAAAGTTGGGTTCAAGCCAGAAGAAATATTGTTTACCCCAAATTGTGTTTCTTTTGAAGAAATAAAAGAGGCTGTAAAGCTCGGGGTGGTTATCAACATTGACAATATATCAATTCTTGAGCATTTTGGTAATGAATTTAGAGATTCTGTGCCCTGCTGTATCAGGCTCAATCCGCATATTATGGCGGGTGGTAATAAGAAAATTTCTACCGGACATGTCGATTCTAAGTTTGGTATTTCAATACTGCAAATGCGCCATTTGCTACGTGTAATAGACAACTATAAGATTAAAGTTGAGGGCTTGCACATGCATACTGGCTCAGATATACTCGACGCTGAGGTATTTCTGCGGGCAGCGGATATTTTATTTGAAGCGGCGCTTGATTTTCCTGATTTAAAATTTATCGATTTTGGTAGTGGCTTTAAGGTGGCTTACAAAGAAGGCGACGTCACTACAGACATCAACGATCTGGGTCAAAAGTTGGCCAAAGCCTTTAAGGTATTTTGTAAAAATTATGGCCGCAAATTGGAAGTTTGGTTTGAACCTGGAAAATTCCTCGTGAGCGAGTCTGGGTTTTTTATTGTGCGAACCAACGTAATAAAAACCACACCAGCCACTGTATTTGCAGGGGTTGATTCGGGTATGAACCATTTGATACGACCAATGATGTACGAGGCATATCACGAAATCGTCAATATTTCGAACCCTGAAGGCGTAAAACGCATTTATACCGTAGTAGGTTATATCTGTGAAACCGATACCTTTGGTTTGGACAGAAGGATGAGCGAAATACGTGAGGGTGACTTGCTGGTAATCAAAAATGCCGGGGCATATGGCTTTAGTATGTCGTCAAATTACAATTCGCGATTTAGACCTGCCGAAGTTATTATTTACAATGGCAAAGCAAGTTTGATTCGTAAGCGTGAAAACCTTGATGATATTTTACGAAATCAGGTGGAAATAGAATTTGAATAAGTAAAAACATTTACATTATTGATTAACATAGTTTTTCCAGGCATTCAGTCTTTCGTCTGTTTGCCTGGAATTTTTTATTATAATTTTTAGGATAATTATTATAGGATAATTGGTTTTTACTCATATTTTGTGGAATTTTCAAATATTCTGCTAAAACCTACGATTTATCATAGCAGAATAAGATTTTAAAGACGGTTATGAGAAGAAAGATTATCTGCGCCGTGTTTTCCCTTTTGGCAAGTACACAATTGAGTGCGCTGGAAATAACAGAGGAAGACTATGGCGGAATACCGCATTTTATCATAAAAACGAGAATAGCAACCTATTATTACGATAAATTTGGTGGTGGCTTTAGCAGCATAGTCGACCGAGATGGTCTCGACTGGATTTCCTACAAAACTGAGCCATCCGATACTTTTCCAGCTTCAGCAGCCTCTAGCTATAGAGGTCTGCCAAACTTTGTGCATACCAATGAAGATAGTGGTGTAGGACATCCTGGTCGCAACAAGTGTGTCAGTATTGTCTTGAACAAACGATCCATAAAAACTATTGCCAAAAGTGGTAAATGGGAATGGACTTGGGTTTTTTACGAAAATTTTGCTGAAGTAACTATGGATAGGGTTGATCCTGAAAATAAATATTGGTTTTTGTATCAAGGCCCTATAGCAGGTTCTTATCAACCTGACAACGAATATTGGGGAACTAATCTTGGAGGGCCCAGGTTTGAAGCTAACGATTTTAAAAAGAATGACCTGATTTATGGCAATTGGTGGTGGGTGTATTTTGGAGATAAAAATATCGACCGCATATTCTTTGTTTCCATGAAAAAGCAGGATGTTTATCTCGATACTTTTTCGTATCTCGGTAATGCCGAAAATGTAAAGGATTCGGAAGATGGTATGGTAGTGTTTGGCTTTGGCCGTATGATGGACTCCCAACCTTTGTTGAAAGATTCTGAAAATAAATTTATTATAGGATTTATTGAACACAAAGTGGCAAATGCCCGACAGCACAACCGGGCCAAAACCAGGATTGAAAAAACCATAGGTTTTAAGTAAATGCCCCTTGACATCTCTAAACTTTCAGCATTTCTTTTTTCAAGCCTTTTTTGGGGACTACGACCATAATCGCGCCGCCTATTACCATTACAGCTCCACCAATCGACCAAATTGTAAAATGCTCAGGATCGATCCATGTAACATGGAAAGTGGCAAAAACTGCCATAGCAATAAAAGTAATGATAGGGTTGAGCGTGATAATAATACTAACTTTGTTGGCTTCAACATACTTAAATGACTCAGCTAAGCAGCCATAGGCAATCAAAGTGTTAAGTCCCAAAAAGAGCATTAGCCACCAGCTTACATAATCGAAGCCGCCAAAGGAACTAAATTCTGCAAATGGACTATATACAAGAGCCATCATAGCGTAAATAAACATGTTCAGCTCCTGGGGCGCGTATTTTTGAACCAATCGTTTCTGTAGTATAGCAAATAGAAGCCATGAAAGTGCAGCAACAATAAGCCAAATTACGCCTTTAACATATACATCGGAACCACCCTTGAAAGCGCTCAATTGTGATTCATAAAATAGACTAAAACCTGCCGCCGCACACACAAAGCCCAAAAATTGCCTGACAGATAATCGCTCGCCAAAAATAGCAAAACCCGCCAAAGCCAACAATACAGGCCCTAATTGAATGAATATCTGAGCTATACCCGGTGTGGTAAGTGAAATACCTTGATTGAACCCAAGAAAATTTAGTGAAAGCCCAGCTCCTGCGATCACAACCAAAAGTGGAGGTTTAAGAAATATTCGTAATGCACTGGGTTTTTTGATAGCAAAGAATACGAACAAACTTATAAACGCCAAAAAAGACCGAAACCATACAATTGTGACTACACCAACATCTGCTACTGCTACTTTAAGAGCTATAGCCAGAAATCCCCAAAACAATGCTGTGGTAATGGCATAGAGAATTCCATAAATTCTCGTTTCCGGGCTGAATTGGTACTTTTCCAAATGGCTACGGTTGGGTACCAAATTTTTCTAACCAAAGCTCTTTTTCCATAGACTTCAGGCTTATGGTAATTTCTATATCATCCACGGGCTTGTCGCCTACACCAGTTGGTAGCGCAGCAATTTTATCGATTACTTCCAGACCATTTATTATTTTACCAAAAACAGTGTAGGTATCATCCAAATGTGGGGTTCCACCAATGCTTGTATACACCTCCAACCGCTCTTCTGGATAATCGATCTTGAATGACATATCGTACTTTTCTTCAAGCAAAGGAATATATTCAATCACTTTTTGCATATATAATCGGTTACCGCCACTTCTATAGGCGTTGCTCAAGGTATCTTTTATATACTTATACGCCTCTTCTTGCACCAACCTCCCGAAGTACATATTGACTTTTGGCATATCTATGGTTAGTTGTTCTTTGGGCACCACCATACCCTGTACAATGTAAAATTGACTGCCACTCGATGCCTGAGTGGGGTTTAAGTTGTCGCTTTGCCTTGCGGCTGCCAAAGCGCCCTTATGATGAAAAAAGCGTTTGTCAAATTCTGCAGGTATCGTATAATTGACCGAGTCTTTGTTGCCAGGTTTGGCATTTATATCACCGGCTTGAATCATAAAATTGTTTATAACCCTATGAAAAATGGTGCCATCGTATTGCCCGCTTTTGACAAGCTTTATAAAGTTTTCCTTATGTTTAGGCGTTTCATCATACAGTATGGCTTCCATTTCGCCATGTGGCGTATGTATTACTACTATGTAGTCTTTTTCAGCACAAGCAGCCATTGCAAAATTGGCCATCGCAAAAAGCAGTAATAAATAATTTTTCATGGTACGCAGGTATTTATTGAATTATTAATTTTGATCTAGTTGTTGTCGTATTTCCTTTAGAATTTCACTTCCGCCATTATTTAAGATTTCTTCAGCCAAAGTAAGTCCGGTCTTTAAAGCTTCATTTTCCGGAGCTTCTATTTTTTTAATGACACTTTTTGTACCATCCAAACTGTAAATACCAGCCAGAAGTTTAAGCGTATTTGATCCATTTCTGCGAGCTAAAGCAAATGCCGGAATGCTGCATCCACCGTGCAACTTGTATAGAAATGCTCTTTCGGCTGTAAGTTCAATCTCGGTATGCGCATGATTTAATAGAGAAACTAGGCGGTCTTTTTTGTGTTGCTCCAGTGTATCACTCGCTTCTATGGCTATACATCCCTGCCCTACAGGAGGTGTGAAAATATTCGTATCGAGCAATTCGCATATCAAATTGTCATAACCCATTCTATGCACGCCTGCATATGCCAGAATTATTGCGTCACATCGGCCTTCATCCATTCGGGCAATACGCGTTTGTAAATTTCCCCGAATATCGACTGTCTGCACATGTGGAAAATAGTGGGCTAGTATAGCCCGGCGTCGGGTGGAGGAGGTACCTACTATCAGATGCTGGTCACTGGTGAGTTTGTGTTGGCTATTTCGGCTGATTAACACATCATTTACAATTTCGCGCTCAGTATAGGCTATTATTGAAAATCCTTCTGGCAAATGCGATTGCAAATCTTTTGCGCTATGCACAGCTATGTCTATGGCGCTACTGGCCAGCATAGTTTCCAATTCTTCGGTAAACACGCCTTTACTACCGATCTTAGATATGGCTACATCTAATACCTGGTCGCCTTTGGTTTCTATCAGTACCAATTCAGTACTAAGGCCACCCGCCTTTAATTTGTCTGCTACGAATTCAGCCTGCCAAACAGCCAGCTTACTTTTGCGGGTACCAATTCTTATTGTATTCGTCAAAACTAGCTTTGTTTACTTTTAAGAAAGGCAGATATTTTATAAGAAATATCAAGAAAAAGAATTTTTGCATTGGCATTGCGCTCGATATGGTAAAGCGCCTGATCGAACAGCATTGCTATTTTTTCTATTATTGGCAAGTTGATATGTGAATTGAATTTCTGAGCAAATTCTAGTTCTTCACCTGCCAAACGATTTAGTATTGGCTGACTACCTGTTAACACCACACATTCACGCAAAATACCCAAGCCATATTGAAAGAGGCTTTTTTGAGCAGTTTTGCTCATTTTGAAAAAACCCTCTGTTTGATCGAGCAGTAATTCTGTATTTGGCTTGAAGCATGCGCGCATCCAGTCTCTGAAAAGATTAAAATGATCATCAGCTGTATCGTCCGAAAGCCTGTAAGCTTCTCTTAAGTTGCCAGCGGCAATATGTGCGATTTGCTGAGCTTTGTATGGGTCTATTTCTTTGGTTGCAACCAGCGTTTGCGCAATTTCTTCGTCATTAAAAGAGCGAATCCTAAATGTCTGTGTACGCGATTTTATGGTGCCGAGTAGTTTTTCCTGGTCATAGGCCACCAAAATAAAAACTGTTTTTTCAGCCGGTTCTTCTAAAATCTTCAGAATGCCATTGGCAGCATTGGGATGCAAATACTCAGGCTGCCAAATTATCATCACTTTGTATTTTCCTTCAAAGGACTTAAGCGTAAGGCTTCTAATTATATTTCTACTTTCTTCTTTAGAAATGTTCAACTGTTTATTTTCTCCACCAAAATAAAAAGACCAATCTTCAGCATTGCCGTAGGGCATTTCTACAGCAAATTTTCTCCATTCGGGCATAAAAGAACTGCTAATGGCATCTTTTCCGGTTATT
>DAIQNU010000111.1:0-2120 GCA_036788235.1 Cyclobacteriaceae bacterium | reverse complement strand
TATTTTTCCGACAGGACTTACAGGAAAAATATAATGAACATCTGGATGAATCAGTTTGGCATTTTTAACACATGAAGGACAAACACCACAAGCATCGCCATCTTGCGGATTATCACAAGTGAGTAAAGCCCCCAAGGCCATAGCAAGGGCAAGGTTTCCGCTACCCTCATCGCCAAGAAACATTTGAGCATGAGCTACATGGCCACCTTCTACTGCGCGAGAAAGTGAAGATTTTACATCATGAAGACCAGGGATATCAGAAAATCTCATGTAAAGCTTTAATTGGTTTTGGCTTACCTGTTTTCAGGTTGCAATATTATCTAAATAAAACAAGAGGTCAAATACATTGAAAGGCCAAACGCGGATGGGTTCAGTATATATTGTATAGGAAACCTACTTTACACACTAAATCAGGAAGTAAACTAGCTCAACAAATGTATGCGATTAAATACATAAGCCAATGACTCAACATTAAGCACCATTTTGTAATAATTGGTGCCATTGAGCTGTTCGGGATCGTAGCCTCTTTTATTTAAGTATTTCTTCGAAATTTTTTCATCAAACCAATGGATGAGTGAAATACTTTCATGGCTAATTTCAAGGCAAGTGATGCCTCGTTTGCCAATGGCGCAACCAGAATTAAAAAGGCAGGGAATATGCAATAATGTATTATACAATAATCCGGTACTAAATTTAGGCATGTCGGAACGCTCCTTTTTCACTAGGCGCTTTATTTCTTTTTTATGTGATTTTATAGTTTTAAAAATACGCTCCATTTCTCCTTTTTGAAGGTTTTCGGCATATTCCCGGCACAGATTATCGATTTGGTTGATCAACCGCTCGGCTTTAGTCAGTGATTCGAAAAGCGGACGGTGTGTGTGGCCAATTATGGAAACCTTCTTTTTAAAAGCGGAATAGTGATACACTTTTTTTTCTATAGCGTATTGCTTGCGGCTGTCATGTGCAACAGAATAATTGCGAATACGCAAGGGATTGGCCAAGTACTTAAGTGTGTAACCCACCAATCTGTTGTGTGCCTGATATTTTTTGTCTACCTGATGACCATGAAAAATAAAAATATCGCCTTTTTCAAAATTAAGCACCACGGCATCATGCACGTCATATTTTGATTTTGCTGTATTTGGGTCAAGCCATGATAAATCATGGTTACCGATTGTTTTTATGAGCCCACCCCGGGCATGGAACTGATCAAAAAGGGCATATATGTCACTCCACTTATTAAAAATCTTTTTGAAGCTAAAACGCTGCAATTCCTCAACATCCCCATTGAGCACAAGCTTAAAGTCATTGTTTAGGTAGTACTTGGAAAGTACCGTGCTAAATAATTCTGCATTTCTGGTGAAATCGTCCTTAGAGCTGCCATCTCCCATATGTAAATCACTAAAAATGACGAACTTATCTTCCTTTTTAGGAGTAATGTTAAGCGCACCGCTATAGAGCTCATCTAGATACTTATATGTTTTTTTCAATTTCACTATATGCTTTTTCTTCGTGTTATTTTTTATTAGATGCTATTATATCATTGAAATTAAACAAAATAATCAGATCAATCAGATTCTATCGTCAATGATTCATTAGGCGAAATATTTTAATCATTGGCGAGCCATGAAAAACTTTATATATAGTCGTAAACTATTATATGCATAATTCGCCATTTAATGTGAATCCTACATTACCAAACCGGACTTTAACATTAAAGAATTATTAACTTTTTGGCCTTAGACAACCAAATGTTTTAATTTGTGCTTATTGAATATTCAATGTATTGTCATATTTGGTATGTTTTGAAGCCTAATTGAAAAAAAGTAGTGAACCAGACTTATATTTTAAGTGCAGGCTGATAAAAATTACGTTTGACGAACTTTGTATCTAAATCGACCTTGGATGCTTTGGAGCAATTATCATAATCATTCTTACTATTGCGATGGGGTACAATCTCTTGAAGAGCATGTACTTGCAGCTATCAATCAAGGAATTTTTAGCTTGGGTTTTTCATCGCATTGCCCGGTGCCCTTTGCCAACAACTGGTCTATGCCCCAAGATAGGCTACAAGATTATCTCAACGAAGTAGATCAAGTAAAAGCCAAATTTGCCAACCA
>DAIQNU010000110.1:0-9986 GCA_036788235.1 Cyclobacteriaceae bacterium | reverse complement strand
GCAATTTATTAAGCAACAAAAACTAATAAAATAGATATGAAATTCGGACATTTTGATGACGCAAACAGGGAGTATGTCATAACAGATCCAAAAACACCTTGGCCATGGATCAATTATTTGGGCAATCATGATTTTTATTCGCTGGTCTCAAATACAGGAGGTGGTTATAGTTTTTACAAAGACGCCCGATTGCGCAGAATAACTCGCTACAGATATAATAATGTACCTATTGACAGTGGAGGGAAATATTTCTATATCAATGATCAAGGCACCGTATGGTCGCCAGGTTGGAAACCTGTAAAAACGCCCTTAGATAATTACTCTTGTCGACATGGCCTTGGTTATACCATTATTACCGGTGAAAAAAATGGCCTGGAAGCAGAAGTAACCAGTTTTGTACCACTGGATTTTAAAGGGGAAGTCCAAAGAGTGCGACTCACCAATAAATCAAAGGAGAAAAAGACCTTTAGAATTTATTCTATGGCCGAGTGGTGTCTTTGGAATGCACTTGATGATATGACAAATTTTCAGCGGAATTTTTCTACAGGGCAAGTGGAAATTGATGAATCAGTTATTTACCATAAAACCGAATACAGAGAAAGAAGAAATCATTATGCTTTTTATTCAGTGAATGCCCCACTTGCTGGCTATGATACCGACCGTGAAACTTTCATGGGATTGTACAATGGCTTTGAGGCTCCTGACGTCGTAATGGAAAATAAACCGCGTAATTCTGAAGCTCATGGCTGGTCACCCATAGCATCACATTGTGTGGAGTTGAGCTTGCATCCTGGAGAGGTGCGCGAGTTGAATTATGTTTTGGGCTATGTAGAATTGCCAGAAGAAGAAAAGTGGGCTGATAATCAAGTGATAAATAAAAAGCCAGCCAAGCTAATGATTGAGAATTTCGCAGGCCCCATCTTAGTAGAAAATGTCTTAGAATCGCTCCGTATATACTGGGACAAAATGCTTGGTGTAATCGAACTCAAAACCGGTGATGCTGAACTTAAGCGCATGGTCAATATTTGGAATCCTTACCAGTGCATGATCACCTATAATTTTTCGCGTAGTGCTTCCTATTTTGAATCAGGCATTGGGCGTGGAATGGGCTTTCGGGACTCCAATCAAGATCTCATTGGTTTTGTACACATGGCACCCGACAGAGCCAGAGAACGAATCATTGACATAGCATCAACGCAATTTGAAGATGGTGGTGCTTACCATCAATACCAACCATTGACCAAAAGAGGAAATAATGAGATAGGCGGTAACTTTAATGATGATCCACTTTGGCTTATACTTTCTGTTTCTGCTTACATAAAAGAAACTGGTGATTGGACCATACTTGATGAAGAAGTGCCATTTGATAATAATTTGGATAACTCAGCCAGTTTGTTTGAGCATCTTAACCGATCTTTTTATCATGTAGTCAATAATCTTGGGCCTCATGGCTTGCCATTGATAGGTCGTGCCGATTGGAATGATTGCCTCAACCTCAATTGCTTTTCGACCAACCCGGATGAATCTTTTCAAACCACTGAAAACCAGGAAGGTGGAAAGGCAGAATCTGTGATGATTGCTGGTTTGTTTGTATTGTATGGTAGCGAGTTTGTGCGCTTATGTAAAAAGACCGATAGGGGTGAAATGGCCTCAAAAGCCAAGAATTATATTGATGAAATGATCTCAACCATCAATAAACATGGATGGGATGGAAATTGGTTTGTACGAGCCTATGACCATTTTGGCAACAAAATAGGTAGTGATGAATGCGAAGAAGGAAAAATATTTATCGAATCTCAGGGCTTTTGCATAATGGCGGGTGTTGGCCTTGATGATGGCCGTGCTCAAAAGGCGTTGGAGGCTGTTAATGAAAGATTGGCTTGTAAATATGGTATTGTACTCAACAATCCTGCTTTTACAAAGTATCATATAGAAATGGGAGAAATTTCTACCTATCCGGAAGGTTACAAGGAAAATGGTGGTATTTTTTGTCATAACAACCCATGGATAATGATAGCTGAGACCTTAGCTGGTAATGGTGACCGCGCCTTTGATTATTATAATAGAATTGCTCCTGCTTATCTTGAGGATATCAGCGATTTGCATAAAACCGAACCTTATGTGTATTCGCAAATGATTGCCGGAAAAGATGCCTGGAAACCTGGGGAGGCTAAAAATAGTTGGCTCACAGGTACTGCTGCATGGAATTTTTATGCCATTTCACAATATATTTTAGGTATCAGGCCCGATTATGATGGGTTGATTATCGATCCGTGTATACCTAAAGACTGGAAGGAGCTGAAGATTACTCGAAGATTTAGAGGTGCCAAGTACTTGATCTCAATTGACAATAGCGCCGGAGTAAGTAAAGGCATCAAACAAATTACTTTGAATGGCGAAGTGCTTACTGGAAACACACTACCTGTGGTGAAAAGCGGAATTTACGAAGTGAAGGTAATAATGGGTTGATGATTTGTTGAAATATGTTTTTGTAAAATCAATCATATTTAAGGCGACAATCAGACTTTTCTTCCCCCAAAAAGCCCTGTAAGCTCAATTCAGGGCTTTTTTCTTTTTTATATCTTCTAGTATTGAAATAATTGCACACATGTCCAATTACCAAGAATCATTTTTTGTATATTTTCGATCTTTAAAAGTCAATACACATAGTAATAGTTCGAGAAGTTGGTCATAAAACAACACGAAATTGATTCGGATGCGCAGAAACTGCGCAGTAGTATTTATACCACACTTATTTTTGTGTTTGTTATTTGGTTGGTTAAAATCATAGAGTGGTCTTTGGGAGTGAGTTTTGCAAGTTTTGGCATTTTGCCACGTACAGTAACCGGCCTAAAAGGAATCCTGTTTTCACCTTTTTTACATGGAGATGCAGCACATATAATCACGAATACAGTGCCGTTGATGTTGCTGGGTATTGGTTTATTGTACTTTTACCAGCGTATAGCCTATGAGGTTTTCTTTTGGATGTTTCTCTCTACCGGTATATGGACTTGGATTATTGCCCGAAATTCCTACCATATAGGTGCCAGTGGTTTGATTTATGCCTTGGCGGCGTTTTTGTTTTTTAGTGGTATGTTTCGCAAAGACAACCGATTGATGATTGTTTCGATGGTCATTTTGTTTTTGTACGGAGGAATGATTCATGGGGTCTTTCCAAATGCTGTCGAAGAAAGAATCTCATGGGAATCGCATTTGATGGGCGCACTTTCTGGCTTTTTTCTGGCCATTTACTTCAGAAAAGAAAAAACAGGCGATGAGATAGCGGTTATTCATGAGGATGAAGAAAATGATGATAAGACTAATTCGGTTTCTTCTACAGGCAATATTTCATGGAGATATACATACAAAGAAAGCAAGCCAGACGATGATAATTGAGTAGATCCAGCCTTTGATCAATAATTGGTTTTTTCTTTTATTTCTTTCATTATCTTTGCACCCAGTTTTATTTTTAAAATTACATATGAAAAATTTATCACTTATACTTAATGGAATTCTGGCCGTTGCGGTCATAGTATTGTATATTCTTCACTTCAGTGGTAAAGAATCAGGTCAGGCTGTTGCACAAGACGGCGGTCAGGCTAGCTTATTCAGTGCTGAAGGTCTTACCATTGCCTATGTAAATTCTGATAGCTTATTGCAGAATTATGACTTTTTTAAAGAAATGGCCAAGAAAATGGAAGCCAGACAAGAAAAGCTCAATAAAGAATATCAGAATCGCGCCATTGGTCTTCAGGGTGAAATCGAAAATTTTCAGCGCTCTGCTAATAATATGACCATGACACAAGCAAAAGCTGTAGAAGAAGATTTGAGAAGAAAACAGCAAAACCTTATGGCCTATCAGGAAGGCCTTGCCCAAGAGCTTATGGCAGAAGAAGGTAAAATTAATGCCGAACTCTATGAAAAAGTTTCCAGCTATTTGAGCGATTATGGAAAAAACAAAGGTTTGCAGCTTGTGCTAACCTATCAAAAAGGTTCTGGCGTTTTATATGCGAACGACAGCATGAACATTACCAATGATGTTATCAAAGGTCTTAATGATCAGTACATTCAGGAAAAATCAGGTAGCGCTACTAAGCCTGCTGTAAAATCTGATACTACCAGTACTACGAATTAGTCACTCATTTTACGAGAAATGTTTAAGCCTCCAATGCTTAGTCACTATATTGATTAAACATTGGAGGCTTTTTCTTTTTTAGCTGAAATGTAAATGGCAGCTATAACAATGCTAGTCACAAGACCCGAAATACAAGCCAGTGCTACCATAGGAATTGGGCTATTAAGAGCTTGTCCCTCATTCGTCCTTTTTAAAATTATTCCAATTAATGCCCATATTACCACCAAAGAAAAAGTATAGTCACATCGAAGTAAGGTAAAGGCCACTGCTAATAAACTTCCAATGACTATCATGATCTGTGCCCAATGTGTTTCAGATATACCAAATCCATTCCAGTCATAATGAACCAAAGCCGCAGTTATGTTGGCAATGGTAGCGATGCAAATCCAGCCCAAATAAATACTAAAAGGAATGTGTAAAAATAGTTTTCGGGAATTTGATAAGGGTATGATCCCAATTTCCAAACGCTGGTACAATTTGGAAAGAGAAAGCAGAATGACTAACATAATTACAACTGAGAGACCAGGCATTTGATAATGCCATAACCAAATCCAAAGTGCATTGGCTAAGCAAGAGATTAAAAACCATGGGCCGACTTTCTCAAAAATAAATTCTGATTCCTTTTTTTTATTAAAAGCAGTGTAAAGTTGAAATATAACAAAGCACGAAAGAAGAAGATATATTATTCCCCAAATAGAGAAAGTAATTCCAGCGGGGACAAAAAGATTAGGGTATAATGCTGCTAGTTCGCCGGTTGTTTTACCATTGATAGGCAATGCATTTGCAAGGTAGTTTACAATTAAAGTAATGATGAAGCCCAAAAGATTTAGTACAGCCCAAAATTTAAAATTTGTAGTTTTATTCATAATTGATTTTTGGAAGTGTTCAAGATGCATTTATTCACATATACTACATCCAAGATCAGAGGGTTTTGTGGCAGCTGAATAAATATGTTAGCAATTCAAGAATTAATTTATTTAAATAGTTAAAGAATCGCCATTATTGGTGTATTGGTGAAAATTCACATTGGCGGTTTTAGCAACTATACATCAATCCAAGATATTTGTCTTTTTATAAATCTCATTTTCAATAAAATCCTCTATTAAATCCATTAAAGCGATGAACTTAAACTGAAATCAAATTTATCTTCATAATGTCAAAATATTTACATTATTTCGCTAGATAGTCCATAAGCTAAATAATTTATTCAAATTTTAAGGATCATACATTCAATTATAATTATCACAAGATCTATGAAAACATTCATTAAATCCCTAACTACTATTTTTATTTGGCATCTTTATTTAGTCCCGGCAATAGCTCAAGATGTCTCAGAAGCATCCGCTTACTTAAGTAAAAATGTAAAAGATGTGAGTATAAAGGATGTTTTATACAAACAAAGTTTTAGCGAAGAAGGATCCGAATGTATTTATGAAGTGTCCATAACCGATACAAAAAAAGATCAGGAAAACCGCTACCTTTTTAATGCCGCCGATCTTAACGAATATAAAGTAAGCTTCAGCACGCAAAAAAATGCCGTTGTTATTAGTGTTGAAACTAAAGGTGGAAAGAGCCTTATCCGACACCGTCGTGACAATTCAGTTAGTGGGTATGTCAAAAGTTTCTCGCTCAATGCAGATGATGTTGAAGCAGCTAGAGGAATTGTGGATCAGCTAAGAGCCCTTGTTAAAGCTTGCGAAAAACATCAGGAAAACATTGGATTTGTATTGGGAGAAAATGCAGACTACGCAAAGGCATTAAATTTTTTGGACGACAACATTGTAAATATCACCATTAACGAAAAAGCGCTGGATCAAAAATTTAGTCAAAATGCTTCATTTGCCAACTTGGTTAGTATTGAAGTAAATGATGTTGCAAAAGCCATTGTGATTAAAAAGGAATTCAATGTTGCTGATATCAATGTCACCACTATTGGTTTTGATACAAAACAAGAACATGTGCTTATAAGTGGCACTACCAAAGGTAAACGAAAGCTTGTACGTACCTACAAAAATGGTGAACTGGGCAATTATGAAGATGGTTTTACCTTTTATGCAGAAAGTGTTGAAAAAGCCCGTAAGCTAGTAGAAGTATTGCAGTATATGGCCAACGAAAGTGAAAAAGTACAATCTGCCGAACTTAAAAATATTGCTACAATGTCGGAGCTTTCTCAGCTTAATGGATTCCTAGAAAAGAATTTAAAGGATGCTGCATTTGGTAGCCAAAATTATAAACAAAGTATTTCGTATCACAACGAAAATGCAAACCTGGTGACCTTTACCATAGAAAATGTAAACAAGGGTGAAACTTATGCTTATTTCTTAAATCTTGCCGACATTAATGAAACTGCTTTGAGTTTTGATACACGTAGTAATGAAGTAGTTATAAATGTGCCCATTGTAGGTAAAAGAAGCTTAGTACAAACACATAAAAACGGTGAGCAGGTTAATTTTCAAAATGAGGTAACAATGTGGGCCAATGATATTGAGGAAGCAAGGCATTTGGTAGATGCTTTGCAAAAAGCGGTTGATATAAGTAAAAAGAAACAAGAGAAAAATTTTATTGATGGAAATCCATCACCATCTCAAGAGCAAGCTCTAAAGTTTGTTGAAGAGCAATTGGGTGAAGTAGTCATCGGTGTTGATGCCTACAAACAAAAATTCAAACCTAATATGGAAAATCAATGCCTGGCTAGCATCGAAGTTGAAGATGTATCCAAAGGGGTGATTATGGAATATAAATTTAATTTGAAAGATATCAATCAGCATCAGGTCATTTTCGATATAAAAAAAAATGAAGTATTTATAAGCCTTGAGACCAAAGGAAGTAAAAATAAAGTGATTGAAACCATTAAAAACGGAGCAAGCGATAGTTTTACAGATAAATTTACTTTCCTGGCCAAAGATGTTGAAGAAGCGCGGAAGTTGGAACTTGCTTTTCGACTGTTAGCAGCCAATTGTGATAAATAGCATAAAACTGCGGATTAATATCCGATCAACAAAACAGGCTTCAGTGCACATAATCGAACCTTAAGCCTGTTTTTTTATTACTACCTGTTTTCTACTAATATCAACAGCGTCTTGGACACTTGAATAATCTCGGAAATTCACTATGCTTCCACCAAGGAATTCTTTTGGCAGAACAAAGACTGGCAGGACTTGAGTAAAATCTAGAATTGCCATATACCAGGTTATTGATATTCATAAGTATTAGGGTATATTTGAATAAAGATACTTACCTATCCCAAATTATTCACCCAACCTTTTCACTTTCAAGGGTATCGGATTTTTGGGGATCTGATGATTGAAAGGCAGGTAAATTTTGTAGACACCGGCTTCAAAGAAAGCCTCTATGCGAGCAATATCTATGTAATAGGGCAGGGTGATGACATTGCTAAAAACCGGATACGCGAGTTTGGGTTGCGTATCGATTCGGTCGTCAAAGTGCAAAACATTTAATATTAGTAGGTTTTGCTGAACAAAAAACTTAAAAGCATGCTCTGGCATAGATTTGTTCGACAAGCTCACCACGATTTCCTTACTGCGATTTTCTATGCTGAAAGAGGTGAAAGATGCTCCACCGTTAACGGTATTGATCAAATCTCCGTAGTGTAGCAAGTTTTGTAAATGGTCTTTATTTTTAAGAATATTCATATGCTTCGCTTTCATTAAATACACAATGTATATCTTTAAAATCAAATTGTGTTCCACTATGATTAACGGTTTAATCCTTTGCTTGTTTACGACACAATGACATATTTTGTATTTTATTCGGTCAAAATGACGCAAAATAAGTTTGATGTGCACCATGCATGATCCTCAAGAAGTCCTGCTAAAGTATTGGGGTTTTAAGAGCTTCAGACCCGTCCAGGAGTCAATAATCAGAACTTCGCTTGAAGGCAAAGACGTTCTTGCTCTCTTGCCCACCGGGGGCGGGAAATCTGTTTGTTATCAGGTTCCAGCTATGTGTTCTGAAGGTATTTGCCTTGTGATTTCTCCACTTATTGCGCTTATGAAAGATCAGGTTGATGGTTTGCGCCGTAAGGGCATAAGGGCATTGGCGATTAACAGCAATATGAGCAAGCGCGAGATTGATGTGGCACTAGACAATTGCATCTATGGTGAAATCAAATTTCTTTATGTATCACCAGAGCGATTATCAACCGAGTTGTTTATTGAGAGGTTTAAGCAGATGAAGGTGAGTCTGATAGCCATTGATGAGGCACATTGTATTTCTCAATGGGGTTACGATTTCAGACCTTCTTACCTTACCATTGCTACCTTGCGTGAGCTAAGGCCTGAGCTCCCAATCATGGCATTGACTGCTACCGCAACCCTAAAAGTCAGGGATGACATTTGTGAAAAATTGGCTTTTAAAAATCCAGCAGTTTTTTGCGGTAGCTTTGCCAGAGCAAATCTTTCATTTTCAGTACGTACTACAGAAGATAAGGAGCGAAAACTGATTCAAGTACTCAGAGCTGTTCCAGGTAGCTCAGTTGTGTACGTCCGCAGTCGCAATAGAGCCAAAGAGCTCAGTATTTTGCTTTCAAAGAATGGCATCCCCGCAGATTATTACCATGCCGGGTTATCAGCAGACAACCGCAGTCGCAGGCAAGAAGCCTGGCTAAAAAATGAAGTACCCACCATTGTGGCAACCAACGCATTCGGCATGGGCATAGACAAAAGCAATGTCCGGCTGGTGGTACATTACGACTTGCCCGAAAATATCGAGGCATATTATCAAGAGGCCGGTAGGGCAGGGCGTGATGGTCAAAAGGCATTTGCAGTCATATTACTACACAAAGGTGATAAAGATACACTAATGGCCAATTTTGAACGTAGTCACCCTAGTATTGAGCTCATTCGCCGGGTTTATCAGGCACTTGCAAATCAATATAAACTGGCGGTGGGCAGCGGGGCATTAACGAGCTTTGATTTTGACTTGATGGCTTTTTGTGCCAGCTATAAATTGCAGCCTTCGGACACTTTCCATGCTATGAAAAAATTGGAAGAAGGTGGCTTTATTGAGTTGAATGAAGGTTTTTATCAGCCCTCAAGGATTTGGTTTCAGGTAAAAAAGGAGCGCCTCTATGAGTTTCAGATAGCCCACGCTGCCTTTGATCCTTTGATCAAATTACTGCTCAGACTCTATGGTGCCGGTGTATTTAACAGCTTTACAAGTATAGCAGAGATGCAGCTAGCAAGAATGCTGAATACGCATTCTAAAGATGTGGAGCAAAAACTTATGACCATGGCTAAGGCGGAAATTCTTGTGTATGAAAAAGCTAGGGACAAGCCGCAAATTATATTTTTAACACCCCGCTACGATGCCCGAGAATTACCGCTAAATATTAAATACATGCGAGAACGCAAGCAACTAAAACTTGAACAGTTGCAGACAATGTTAAAGTATGTGGAGCAAATAAAGGAATGCCGAAGTGCATTTATTACGGCTTATTTTGGTGAAGAAACCATGCCATGTGGCGTTTGCGATGTGTGTGTCGACCGTAAAAAAGGCCTGTTTTCTGACCCGGGGTTGAAAAATGCTTTGTTGAAAACGCTAAAAAGTAATCCTTTGGAAACGGAGGCATTGGTTGAATCTTTCCCTGAAGATCAGCAGATGGAAGTTTTGGCTATAACCCGCCAGATGATCGATGCAGGTATTCTGAAGATTGATAGCAAAGGCAGGCTGCTTGTGGCAAGCTAAGAAGGCAATTGACTATAACTTCTCAATTTCTTCAATGGTAAGTCCTGTAGCTTCTGAAATGATCTTTACATCAACACCGGCTTTTTTGAGATTTTTAGCTATTTCCAGATTTCTGTCAGCCATTTCCCTGTTTTTTTTAGCTAAT
>DAIQNU010000109.1:5122-10016 GCA_036788235.1 Cyclobacteriaceae bacterium | reverse complement strand
GCAGGGTGGTGTGAGAGGATAGATAGGGAAATAATTCCTATCTTCCTACTCGATTTGTTGTAAAAAATGCCATTTTAGGCCGTTTTAAGCAAATGTAACATAGCTTAATGCATTTGCAACATAGCTTAATGCCACTTATTGAGCATTTAATTCTCTTTGCCTAAGTCAATAATTAAAGTTGACGCGAAAAAAGAATTAAATGTATAATCAAATAAGTAAAGCTATGAAACGAATTAAAGCTACTCTATTATTTGCCATGTTGATCGTGGTGTTTTTTGCCTGCGATATGGACGAAGGTATACAGTCCTTTGACAACGGAAGTTTTGAAAGTGTTATTGATCTCGGCGGTGTGCCAGAAGAAGTAATCAAAGAAGAAAAAGTACTTGACTCTACGGTTACAGATCAGACTTTGCCGGATGGCACTACCTGGCAATGTACCACCCGCAAGGTAAGTGTCGTAGATGGAAACTCTGAATTTCCATTATTTAATCCCAATGCTTCGGTAATATATCCGGGTAGCCTTCTACAAGGAAAATCGTTGAGCAATGCTACACCCTCACTCATTCCAGTTAAGCGTGCTGGTGGAAGAATTTCCATAGATGTAGTTGACGGCAATGTTCAGCCCTCATTTACTGTAAATGAAGTAACGAAAAGCAATATCGCAGAAGCCTCAAATAGCATAATTGCAGGCAGCTCAGGTATTGTGCCAGCCAATTTCAATTTTTCAGCCACTCAGGTGCAGTCTATTCAGCAACTGGCTATCGGGCTTGGACTCAATGTAGAATCGCAATTTGTGCAGGTTGCCAGCGATTTTAGTTTTAGACAGGACAAAGAGTATAGCCGGTTTCTCGTTAAACTCAACCAATCATTTTTCACGCTAAGTTTTGACATACCTGGTAGTGTAAAGGACATATTTGCACCTGGGGTTACACCGGATCAACTCAGCCAATACATAGGTCCTGGCAATCCTGCGACATTTATATCAGATGTTACCTATGGCAGGGTTTACTACATGCTGGTAGAGTCCAGCTCCAGCTCAATGGAAATTGAGGCGGCAATAAGCGTATCATTTAATTCTCCAACAGTTGGCGGCGGCTTAGAGGTAAATACTGATTTCTTGTCTTCTTTATCCGATTTGCAAATCAAAGTCGTTGCCTTTGGTGGTGAATCAGCCAGTACTTTTCCAACTATTGGCGATACCAACATCGGTAATTTGGTAAGTATGCTGGGCAAAAGTACTGACATACGTGCAGGTGTGCCTATTTCATATGTAGTTCGTAGTGTAAAAAGCAAAGAAATTGTAAGTGTGAAACTGGCCACGGAATACGACATTCGCGAATGTACCCCATTGTCAACTCCCATGGGTGAGCCAATGCTTATGTGGGATGCCGGTAATCTTATGGTAACTGAGGACAATCCTACAGCTTGTGCTGATTGCATAGAATATAATGGAAAATTAAGATATTTCGCACCCAATGATTCCTATGCTTTTGATAATGTAAATGGTGGTGATGGCATAGCTGTGAAAAAATGGCCAGACCTCTCTGCCAATGGCATAGATGCCAGCCCCATTGCTGGAGATCCACACTCAAGACCCATATTTGTTCAAAATGCATTTGACAATGGACGACCAGCAGTTGATTTTTTTAGAGGTAAAGTGGGTCACGATTATGTGCATAGTCGCATGACATATGCTGGGGACATATTTGTTGACAAGGAGTATACACTATTTGCAGTTGTTTCATATCCGGATAAATCAATGGTTGAGACCAGACTTTATCCTAGCAATCAATGGTTTACATTAGCCACTATGCCTAATCCCTATGGTTATTTCATGTCTGGTTCTGGAGAAGGTCCGCTTTCTAACCTTATACTAGGTTTTCAAAATGCTTCAACATTCCGTTTTAGTCATCGTACAGAACAGGTATTTATAGATTCTCCACAGTTAAAGCCTATGAAAAGATTTCAAGTGATTGCCATCAGGTTCAGCAAAACCAAAGGGATGTCCATATTTTTAAATGGCGAGCACATAGCCACGGATGCTAGTAGAAAACAACCATTAAAAAGCAATGTAGGCGCTATGATTAACGCACCTCAAGTAAGTAATGAAACAAATTTGTCAAGGGTAAGCATTGGTGAAATTAGGGCTTATGCAACAGCGGCTACAGATGTACAGATCGATCAGGAGACAAAAGCGCTGAACCTGAAGTATGGCTTGTAGTGTAAATTCTATATTAATATTTTAATAGACAATATTTTGATGAATTGCTGGTAGCTGTAAAAAATGATTTTTCAGCTACCAGCTTTTTTTTAGCAGTATTTCTTTTAATAATGTCTTAAGCATGCGAAATATTTTATTAATGCATAATATAAAATGCATATTCAAGTGTTTGAAAAAGTATGAATTTAAATCTTTGAGCATATTTGTTGAGCAGTTGCTTAATTATAATTTAAGTTTTGTTTGTATATTCAATCATGGCTGTTTGCAATGATTGAAAAATATGACACCAAAAAAGCCTTTATATTTCCAAAATCATGGGTAGAATGAGCTTCATACTTAATTTTATAAATGATATGAATGCCTATTCATTAGTAATGTTACATATTTTACATAAAGCCTATGCCGTCAACATATGTAAGAATAGTCTTGATTTCGCAATGCCAGCAATAGCCAAACTTCTAATGGTTATAATTATATTTGTGGCATCTAATTTTTTTTGTAAATGATCATTCAAGGTAGATAAGTGTAGGTATGAAAATCGTAAAAATTGCAATTATAATCGGAATTTCATTGGGAGCAATGTCAAGCCAAGCCCAAACCATCAATACGAACTGGAAGCAAGAACTCGTAAAATCCATGAGCGAGTATCTCAACTGTTCTAAATCGGAAGATGAAAAAAGTCTGGAATGTGTAAAATATTCTGGCGGATCATTGGAAACTGTATACAAACTAAATGACTTTTACTTACCTTCAAAAGGCCGCCATATGACCAATAGTGAAATAGCAGCCTTTTTAATGGAAAGCAAAAAATGGAGCTTGCTAGGGCAAGGTTTTGAGCAAAAAGCACTTAAAGAAGCTAGTGAGAGAGCAAATGCTAAAAAAGCTGTAGTAGCCGTATACCTCAACAGCGAAGGTATCGGACATATGGCTGTAATTTTACCTGGTGAATTAGCCCGCTCAGGTTCATGGGGACTTGAGGTGCCTAACTCAGCTTCATTTTTTGCGGGACAACCTGAAAAATCTTATGTTGAGAAAGGACTCTCCTATGCATTTGAACGCAGTGCTCTCAAGCATGTGAAGCTATACGCTCGCGAATATTGATTTAACATATTGTTGGCTTCAACAAGCCAATGCATGGTACTTGCCATTGTTGAGTAATTTTTACTGCTCTCAACATTGGCTTTTTTTGTTGTAAAAAAATATATAGTATCACTGATTCGATTTAAAAATTTCAAGTTCAATTACCTCGACATTTATATTATATAAAAAAAACTTTGTATTGTGCAATGTGATAAAAATATAAAATGCTAACTGTTTGATATACATAAATTCAAGGATGAAAAGTGATGTGAAAAGCTTTTTCGATTGGATTTAATAATATATCGTTGGTATTTGCTTCTTTAAAAACCTTAAATTAGGCCTAAAAACGAACTTATTTACTTCAATGGAATTATGATGAATAAATATATATTCAAAATCTCTTTGTTAATTCCTACTACAGTTTTAATTTTAGCCATCAAAAAATATAGACTTATTTGATGTAAGTTTTTGAGTTCTTATTTATT
Source organism: Cyclobacteriaceae bacterium (assembly GCA_036788235.1). Taxonomy (GTDB): domain Bacteria; phylum Bacteroidota; class Bacteroidia; order Cytophagales; family Cyclobacteriaceae; genus JAFIEV01. Next base: position 6,230 of record DAIQNU010000109.1, on the reverse strand, counting down.
TTTTTAGAACAAAACCAAAAAACCATAGTTTTGAGATAATATGCGTTGCTCTATTTTATTATTTATCGGAATAATTTTTTTACATGGAAGTTTTGCTTTAGCACAAACAATTCAACAGATCAGCACTAACTCCAATATAAAGGTTCAGCATCCTCAAAAAACTGTAAATCTTAGCCAGACAGATGAATTACTTTCAACTCAATCTCTTGAGGTAATGAATAGTCCCTTTATTGTGGCAGCCATTACAGAAATTGATCAAAATTCACAATCTATACAAGTTGAGGTTTTTAATAAATTCATTTTGGACAATATGATCCATGACCTTAACCCCTCGGTCTGGAATGAGCATATAAACGCAATTATTTTGACTATGGCCGAGCATTATGCACTTCGACTAGAAATAAATCTCGAAGAGCATACTATAGATGCAAGCGATGAAGGATTGATAAGAATGGAGAAACTCGCTTCTTTCTTCGATCGTAAATTGAAACTAGATATTAATAGACTGTTAATAGAGACGGATTTTGGAAAGGATGAGCAGGCCATTATCCGCTGGCAAAGAAAAGCCGAAAAAATCCTCGACGGCATTTTTGATGAACTCGCCTATTCGCATCATTAGAAAACAGAGGCGCCTTTAATTAATATTTTTCTTCAATCCATTTTTAGCATAGCTGTCATGTTATATTGCAGGTTATTAGTCTGTTTTGCCAACTGATAGTATCTCCTGAAAATTTTACTGAAGTTCGCGAAAACACTTTTTTTATATCCTTGCCCGTTTATTTTGCACGTGCTTCCGATGTAAGACTTTTGCCATTTTATTTTATAGATCTGATTTTTGTTATCAGCCAATGCCTTATATCAAACTTCGATTATTCTAAATTTCCCGTTTTAAGCCCATCTATTAGCGATATTAGTAAAATCATAAAAAATATTCAAGATGTACTATTATATGAGCTAAAGCTTGTATTCGGATAACTATCGGGCAGATATATCATCGTAAATTGTAGTAACAGTTATGTGAAGAAGGATGAATAAACTTGACTATAATAATATGTGGTATTTTATTAATAAATATTCAGCTACAAGGTATTATTTTAATTGACTTTTT